>JBBWVS010000063.1:0-19251 GCA_050256335.1 Gammaproteobacteria bacterium
CCGTACTCAGCCGTGTTCGAAATAGAATAACGCATAGTGGCAATACCACCTTCGTATAACAAATCAACAATAAGCTTTAGCTCGTGCATGCACTCAAAGTACGCCATTTCCGGCTCGTAACCCGCCTCAACCAGTGTTTCAAAGCCTGCTTGAACTAGCGCTGTTGTACCACCACAAAGTACCGCTTGCTCACCGAATAAATCTGTTTCAGTTTCTTCTCTAAAGCTTGTCTCAAGAATGCATGTACGACCACCACCGATAGCACAAGCGTATGAAAGTGCAGTCTCTTTGGCATTGCCGGAGACGTCTTGCTGGATAGCGATTAAATCAGGAATACCACCGCCTTTCACAAATTCTGAGCGTACAGTATGGCCCGGCGCTTTAGGGGCAATCATAATAACATCCAGATCCGCTCTTGGCTCAATTAAGCCGTAGTGAATATTTAAGCCGTGGGCAAAAGCCAATATCGCACCTTGCTTTAAATTTGGCTCAATATTGTTAGAATAAATATCTGCTTGGAATTCATCCGGCGCCAGCACCATCACTAAGTCAGCCCAGGCACTTGCATCCTCAACAGACATCACACTTAAACCCAGTTTTTCAGCTTTTGCCGCTGACGATGAGCCCACTCTGAGACCAACAACAACTTCAACGCCAGAATCTTTAAGGTTGTTAGCATGCGCATGACCTTGAGATCCATAGCCAATAATAGTAACTTTCATACCTTTAATGATTGAAAGATCTGTGTCTTTATCGTAATATCTGTTCATTTTTTTTACCCTTTATTCCTTAATTTTTAAATTACTGTTCTACCTCTAGAGATTCCAGTCACACCCGTTCTAGAAACCTCCATTACTATTGCGAAATCAAGCGCATTTAAAAATGCGTTAAGTTTTCGTGTTTTGCCGGCGATTTCAATGGTGTAAGTTCTATCGCTGACATCAACAATCTTACAAGAAAAGATATCCACCAGTTGTTTAACTTCAAGCTCGTCCTTCTTCTTTACGCATACTTTAACGAGCATCAATTCGCGTTCAACATGGTCTTGGTCGGTTAAATCAATCACTTTGACAACATCGATCAACTTATTCAACTGTTTGACAATTTGCTCAATAACTCGATCAGTGCCAGAACTAACAATTGTCATTCGAGACAAGCTAGGATCGTTGGTTTGCGCAACCGTTAACGACTCAATGTTAAAACCACGTGCTGAAAAAAGTCCCGACACCCTTGACAGGGCACCCGCTTCATTTTCTAAAAGTACTGAAATAATATGTCTCATTCTTAGTCTTCTCTAAATAAAACTACACCGCGTTAAAATCTGTTTCATCTTGTGACACCATATCGTCACGACCTGCCAGCAACATGTCACAGTGGGCACCACCTGCTGGAATCATCGGGAATACATTTTCCGTTGGGTCGGTAAGAATATCAAGAAAGACAGTCTTGTCTTTTTTCGCAAAAGCCTCAATCAATGCCGGCCTAAGATCTGCTTCTTTTTCAACTCGAATGCCCTCATGACCGTAGCTTTCTGCTAATTTAACAAAATCAGGTAGTGCATCCATATAGGACATTGCATAACGCTTTTCATAGAAAAATTCTTGCCACTGGCGAACCATTCCCAAGTAGCCGTTATTAAGATTGACGATCTTAACCGGTGTGCTGTATTGCAGCATTGTAGAAAGCTCTTGCAGCATCATTTGAATACTACCTTCGCCTGTTACACAAGCCACATCTCTGTCTGGGTCTGCCAATTTTGCACCCATTGCCGCAGGCAAGCCAAAGCCCATTGTGCCCAAACCACCCGAATTAATCCAACGACGAGGTTCGTCAAACTGATAATATTGCGCCGCCCACATTTGGTGTTGGCCTACATCTGAAGTTACGATAGCTTCGCCTTTTGTAACCTCATACAAAGTCTCGATAACCGTTTGTGGTTTAATCACGCCTTCGGCCCTCTTATAAGCCAATGAATCGATACTGCGCCAATCATTAATTTGCGCCCACCACTTAGAAATATCAGCCAATTTAGCATCTTTCAGCTCAGCGGTTAATGCTGAAAGTACTTGTCCAACTTGACCAACAATCGGTACATCTGCGACAACGTTCTTTGAAATAGACGATGGGTCAATATCGATATGGATAACTTTTGCCGTAGGGCAGAATTTCTCAAGATTACCAGTGATTCGGTCATCAAATCTCGCACCAATAGCGACAACACAGTCTGAGCCATGCATGGCCATATTGGCTTCATAATTACCGTGCATGCCAAGCATGCCTACAGACAACTTATCGGTGCCTGGATAAGCACCTAGGCCCATCAATGTCTGCGTAATTGGAAAGTTTAATAAACGTGTAAATTCTCTAAGTTCCTTAGAGGCATTACCAATAACACTACCACCACCTGAGTAAAGGATTGGACGGCGTGATTTTGCAATTAACTGTGCGGCTTTTTTAATTTGACGATCACTGGCTTTAACGGTTGGCTTGTAAGAGCGAATCTCAACAGTTTCAGGGTAAGGTTCGGCCGTCATTTGCGCAATCGTAATATCCTTAGGAATATCGATTAATACCGGCCCAGGACGACCTGTTGTGGCGATGTGAAATGCTCGTTTCACTGTATTTGCAATGTCTTTAATATCCTTAACTAGGAAATTGTGCTTCACACAAGAACGCGTAATACCAACAGCATCAACCTCTTGGAAAGCATCACCACCAATCAACGGTGAAGGTACCTGCCCAGAGATAACAACCATAGGGATAGAATCCATATGCGCTGTTGCAATACCGGTAACAGCATTTGTAATGCCAGGACCAGAGGTTACCAAGACAACACCAGGCTTTCCACTGGCTCTTGCGTAACCGTCTGCCGCATGTGTTGCGCCTTGCTCATGCCTTACTAAAATGTGTTTAACCGCATCTTGAGTTTCAAGTGCATCATAAATATGCAAGACTGCGCCACCAGGATAACCAAAGACGTACTCTACATCTTCGCTCTCTAGGCTATTAATCAGTATTTGCGCACCATTTAATTTCATGGTTGATATCAATAATTTAAAACTTTCTGATTATACCCAAAGATCTAGCGCTAAACGCCCTTCGTTGCTAGCCTTTTTGCTTAATGAAAACTACTGAATTGCGGTTGTTTTTGAAGAAAAAATTACTCATAAAAACAAAGAAAAGAGGGGTAAAAAACATTAATTTAAAGGTCATTTTGCCAGTCTTCAGAGTAATAGCTGATAGGCGATGACAATTGATCAAACGTTTCAACACTGTACGCTCCAGGTTGAGATAAGATCGCTGAAAGCAACTGGTCATTTAACATATGGCCTGTTTTGTAACCCTCATAATGACCAATAAGATTACTACCCAAAAGGAACAAGTCACCGACAATATCTAGAATCTTGTGCTTAACGAATTCGTTGTGGTAACGCATTCCATCCTCATTGAGAATATCGTCATCGGTCAGAGCAATAGCGTTGTCAACACTTGCGCCTAGGGCAAGGTTTTGCTTTTGCAGCATTTCTACGTCTTTTAAATAACCAAACGTGCGCGCCCTGGAGATCTCTTTTAGATAAGACTGCTCAGCAAAATCAATCGACAATTTTTGGCCACTTTCCTTAACCTTCTTGTGGTCAAAATCAATCTCAATAGTCACTTTAAAGCCAGCGTGTGGCTTCACTTGCGCCCAAGATTGACCATTTTCAACTCTGACCGTGTCTTTAATAACAATAAAACGTTTGGGTTCCTCCTGCTCTTCAATGCCTGCAGATTGCACTAAAAAAATAAAAGGCGCTGATGAGCCATCCATAATAGGCACTTCAAAAGAATCTAGCTCTACCAAGATGTTATCAATACCCAAAGCCGACAGTGCAGACATTAAATGCTCAACGGTTGAAACCTTGACACCTTGACTTTCAAGGCCTGTAGACAAAACCACTTCATTAACAAAGGCACTATGGGCGTGCACTTGTTTGCCACCTGCATCCATTCTTTTAAAAACCACGCCATGATTCACATTGGCGGGGATGAGTGTTAAGTTCACCATTTTTCCGCTATGAATACCAACGCCACGCGCTCTAACAGTTTTTTTAATCGTTCTTTGCTTAACCATAACTTAAAATTCGCCCAAAATTTTGTCTTTAAAAAAGTCAATAATACCAGTTCCGCCTTGTGCTTTTGAGGCTGTCTGTTGAGGCACGTCCTCTTTGTACAATAACAGTCCGATGGCCCCACTGTAGCGATAATCACCAATAATCGACTCCAAACCCAGGATCCTAGAGCGCTGCACCACGCCTTTTTTTACTCGTCTCGAGAAGAAACTCCTCACCAAGTCCTCACAACCGTTCATCTCGGCGCCACCACCGCATAGTACAAATCCAGCCTTAATACCACCCTCCAAGTTTCGATGTTTTAAGTCATTCTTAACCAAAAACAAAATATCCAAATAAGCCTCTTCAACAACTTCAGAGAGTGTTAAATTAGAAAGTTGATGCGGGTTTTTGTTGGTTGCTTGCATAAACTCTACAAGATGCTCACCTCGGATAGTAGACGCCTTAGCACAGCCGTATCGCTCTTTTAATCTTTGCGCCTCTTCAAGAGAGGTGTCAAAGGCAATGGCCACTTCTTGCGTAATGTCATTACCACCCACCGGGATAACACCACTATAAACAATGCTGCCCTGCTGAAAAACTGAGAAATTGGTCACACCCGCACCAAAATCAAGCAAGCAGACGCCAGCATCCTTCTCTTCTTGGGTAAGTAATGCCAAGGAGCTGGCAATCGAATCAAGCACAATACTATCAACATGTAAGTCATTTTGCTTAAGGCTATTTTCGATATTACGCATGCTCAAGCTTGAAACAGTGACAATATGCACCTCAGATTCTAAAATAGAAGCCTCCATTCCAACAGGATTTTCAATCACTAGAGTTTCATCTAAAATGAACTTTTTATTGATCAGATGAAGCTCTACTTTATTGGTTGGTTTTGTAATAGCTCGGGCCACTTCTAACACCTTATCAACATCCGCTTTTTCTACGATTTGATTGATTGGAATGCGACCATTTCGATTGATACAAGTAAGATGTGTGTCAGACAAATTTGCACGCACAAAGGTAATTCCCCCTTCAAAACTTTTGTTGGCTTTTTCTAGTGTTTTTGAGATCGCTCGTGAAAGCGAATCAATAACAGAAACACTGCCCTTTCTAACGCCTGCAGAAGGACCAATACCATGCCCAATAATACGAAAAACATCGCCTTCTTTTTCAGCCGCCAAGATCACGATTTTATCGGTACCAATATCAATACTTGCAATAAAATCGTTTCCACCAGACATAGTTATATTTTCAGATAAGTAAGTGTGTTTTTATCGAATTTTACCTTAGTCCTTGTACCTCAAAGAAGCCTATTGTACTAATTTTTTACAATATTTATCCACTCATTTAGATGACTCAACTCAACTGTCTTACCACTGAGCAATCGACGAAATAATTTGGCATTTTTTTCGCCGTGATACAAGCCCAAAATGTGTCTCGTCATTGACCTAATTGGCACGCCTTTTTCACATTCATTTTGAATGTAACCCATGTACTTAATCAAGACATTTTCTCGATTTGTTGTTAACTTGTTCTCGCCATAGAATTGATGGTCAATTTCCGTCAATAAATAGGGCTTCTGATAGGCCGCTCTGCCCAACATCACGCCATCCACTTGAGCCAAATGTTTGTCGACTTCAGCAGCGTTTTGAACCCCGCCATTGATGCAAATAGTCAGCGCTGGAAAATCTTGTTTTAATTGATAAACCCACGGGTAATTTAGCGGTGGAATGGTTCGATTTTCTTTTGGACTCAAACCCTGCAACCAAGCTTTTCTAGCATGGACAATAAACTGCTTACAGCCGCTACCGGCAATACACTTGATAAACTCACTCAACTGGGTATAACTTTCCATCTCATCAACACCGATTCGACATTTAACTGTCACTGGAATATTGCAAGTCTCTATCATTTTCTCAACGCAAGCACCAACTAAGTCTGGCTCTTTCATCAAACACGCACCAAAACTCCCTGATAAAACCCGCTCCGATGGGCAACCTACGTTAATATTAACTGCGTCGTAACCCCACTCTTGTGCAATAACTGCACACTCCGACATTTCAGCAACATCGCTACCACCCAGTTGCAATACCAATGGATGCTCTAAGGTGTTATAGTCAAGCAAACGATGTTTGTCGCCATTAAGAATTGCTTTAGCGGTAATCATTTCAGTGTAGAGCTGTACCTTTGAACTCAACAACCGATAAAAATAACGGCAATGTCTGTCTGTCCAATCCATCATTGGCGCAACTGAAACTGTATGTGCGGGGATCAAAGCGACAAAATTAAATGATGTAAGGCAAATTCAACACTCTGATTGACAACCTCCTCTCGGCTGCCTTTGAAAAACTGGGTGCTTGTCGACAAACCGCTTTTTACACAAAAACCAAAACAAACAGTGCCGATTGGTTTTTCTTTTGTGCCGCCTGTAGGGCCTGCAATACCAGTAATGGCCACAACAATGTCCGAACCCGAGTGGATTAGCACTCCTTTAACCATCTCTGCAGCAACGGTTTCGCTAACAACGCCGTCGACGCTAATAGTTTGAGGATTAACCCCAAGCATATCTACTTTAGCCTTATTGCTATAAGTAATATAGGCGCGATCAAAGTAGTTCGAGGCACCCGAAATACCAGTTAAAGTACTTGCTAACGCACCACCTGTACATGATTCTGCAACAGATATTTTTAAGTTGCCATCGGTTAGTAGCTTTGCTAAAGTTTGAATTTTCTCGACCACTTTTTTACGCTAGCGCCTTATTCACAATTTCATAAACATCGCTCGATAAATCTTCCAACGAGCAAATACGCTCAAGCTGTTTGCGCTGTAATTTGGAATAATCAAGACTAAAGCGGCACCAATGATTAAATGAGCTCACTAGCCTTGCTGCCATCTGAGGATTTATGCGGTCTAGCTCAATGATACTGTCTGCCAGTAATTGGTAGCCTTCATCAGTATGAAATTGAATATGGTTTTGAGTAAAAGCGCTGAGCACAGAGCGCACCCGGTTGGGATTTGTTAAAGCGAAAAGCGAGTGTTTCATTAGCCCTTTCAATCGTTCAGCATTCATTATTGGCGATAAACTCTGGACCGCAAACCACTTGTCCATCACTTGCACATCGTCGCAATATTGAGAATAAAAAATCTCAGTCACTTCGTCTCTGTATGGATTTTCTCTCAACAGCAATGCTTGCAGTGCGCAAAGTTTATCGCTCATACAATTGGCTTGGTTGAATTGCTCAAAAGCTAATTCAAATTCGCCGCCTCGAACAAGATACGACAAGCACAAATTCTTTAACGCTCTTTTACCTACCGATTCTGGCGAAAGCTCAAATACTGCACGGTCGTTTAATTTTATATAAGTGCTAAGCAGTGCCGGCTTGAGAGACACGAGCAGTGCTTGAATGGTGTTTTCACGCTTAACGTGAAGCTCACCAATATCAATTTTAGTCACACTTTGATGCAATATATTCTCACTCGGCAAGCTCAACATCTCTGAAAGCAAAGCACAGTCACTTTCTTTTTCAAGTAGCCCTGCAAACGCGCTAAACAGATTTTCTTGATTACGATGGTCGGACAACAAAATACAATCAAGCCATAACTGTTGGGCATTATCCCAGCGATTAAAGGCATCGTAATCATTCACACAAAGGAACAATTTCTGCTCAAACGAGGCGTTCGAATGGACACGGATAGGCGCTGAAAACCCTCTAAACCACGAAGCAATTGGCTTAGATTCAATATTATTAAATTCCAGCGTTTTCTGCAATTCATCAATCATGACAACATCGGACGCCAGCTCATTGCCTTGGTCGTCCAACAAACCAAAAGCATTAGGGATGCACAACGCACTCTGTTGATTTCTCTGACTAAAGGTTGCTCGATAAGTCTTTGTTTGTACATCATATTCTTCGAAAATTTCAACTTCTGGCGTGCCTGCACGCGAATACCACTGCAAAAAATGATCAAAATCATACTCATTAGCGTCCGCCATACTGGCAACAAAATCATCAATGGTGACTGCAGTGCCATCGTGTCGCTCAAAATAAAGACTCATGCCTTTTTGAAAACCAGACTCACCAAGAATGGTGTGAATCATGCGAATTACTTCGGCGCCTTTGTTGTAGACAGTTGCAGTATAGAAATTATTCATTTCAATGTAGGACTCGGGGCGTACCGGATGTGCCATAGGGCCAGAATCTTCGGCAAATTGGTAAGTCTTTAGTGCCACCACATCAGCGATCCTTTGAATGGACCTTGAGCGAAGATCAGAAGTAAATTCTTGATCTCTAAAAACCGTCAACCCCTCTTTCAAACTGAGTTGAAACCAATCTCGACACGTGACTCGATTACCCGTCCAATTATGAAAATACTCATGACCAATGATGGACTCGATATTAATAAAGTCTTTGTCGGTTGTGGTCTCTTCATTTGCCAATACACAGGCAGAATTGAAAATATTGAGACCCTTGTTTTCCATTGCCCCCGCATTGAAATCATCGACCGCAACAATCATGTATATATCCAGATCATAAGACAAACCAAAGCGACTCTCTTCCCACTTAAATGCATTGATTAGAGAAGCCATTGCAAATTTAGTTTTGTGCATATTATGCGGCTCAACGTAGATCCTTAAGTCCACCTCACGTCCCTCTGTAGTCGTGTAGGAGTCTTGCAAATAATCAAGCTTGCCTGCAACTAAGGCAAAAAGATAGCATGGCTTTGGCGCGGGGTCATGCCACAACGCATGCGTTTCAGATTCTTCTACCAAATTGCCGTTACTAAGGAGTACTGGATACTCCCCGCGATTGGCAGTGATTCTCGTGGTAAAGACGCTAAGCACATCGGGTCTATCTAAATAATAGGTAATTTTCCGAAAGCCTTCCGCCTCACACTGAGTGCAAAAATTACCACTGGACTGGTAAAGGCCGTTAAGACTGGTATTGCTCTCTGGATGAATTCGATTGTCAATTTCCAAAACAAAGCGCCCTGGAAGATTAGTCAACAATAGGCCATCTTCTTTCAGCTCGTAATCTGCAGCACCGCCATTAATACTGACACAGAGTAGCTCCAGTGAAACGCCATCCAAAAACAATTCAGTAGTCTGATTTTGGGCGCTGGGGTTTTGGTAAAAAACAATGCGTGAAGAGACGGTCGTGCCGTCATTGCTCAAATCAAAGCTGAGTTCGGTTGTTTCAATGAGATAGGCGCTCGGCGTATAGTCCTTGCGAAAAATCTCTTGTCGGTCTAAAGCAGAAATAGCAAACCTCCTAATAATAATCTATAAAGCACAAATGGCAACATTCCCACCCTATCAACCAAACGAATAAACATCGAAATGGTTGCGTAAGCGGCAATGGCGGAAATCACAAAACCCAACAACAAGCCAAGCCAATCAATCCTGTGAGGGCTGGCAGCTAAATCTAGCGTCATCAACAGGGTTGATAAAATGATAACGGGAATCGAAAGCAAAAAGGCGAACTTTAATGACAGCTTATACGACAAACCCAACAGCAGCAGCGCAGTAATTGTAATGCCGGATCTTGAGGTACCTGGCACTAAGGCAACGGCTTGAAAAAGACCAACAATAACCACATCACGCCAAGTGATTATTTCCCTTAGTTTGTCTTTTTTGCGATGAAGCCAGTCGGAAAGACCCAACAACAAACCAAAGATAATGGTTGTGTATGCCACCACTTCAATTGACCTAAGGTTCAGCTCAATAAAATCTTTAAACAACAAGCCCGCAAGGCCAACAGGAATGGTTCCAAGTATGACGCCCCAAGCCAATTTGGCATCTGCGGTTAATTGTTTTGTTTTAAAAGAGCGGAAAAAATCATTCGACATCGAGCGCAAACTGCAACGGTAATAATATACAACAGCGCTTAGGGTGCCCATATGTAGAACAACGTCAAATGCCAGCCCTTGATCTGGCCAATTCAACAGCTCTGACGGAAAAAGCAAGTGTGCAGAAGATGAAATTGGCAAAAATTCAGTAAGACCCTGAATAAGAGCAAGGACGGTGATTTGAAAAGTATCCATTTATAATTAAAGCTTGTTGACTAGGTTTTGTTCTTTAAACCCATCCAATTTTACTGATTGTTGTTTTGTCAATGCCAGCACTTTAAAACTTTCGCCCATTGCGCTCGGCAAAACCAGCTGCTTAACTTGCTGAGCGAGAATGCTACGTCTATCCAAATCTTTTTCATCCAAAAGGTATTGATCAATCCCTAGTGAAATCAAAAACATTGCTTGAGTGCAATAACCAGCAATTACAAAACCACTCTCTAAAGCTTGCTCTGCAATATCAGAAAAATTGACCGAAGTAGTAATATCCTGCTGGCCAATATTCTCAAACGGGTTATCACTTGCCTTGTGTTGGTGATAACATCTAAGCGTACCCTCGGTGCGCTGTTCGTGATGGTACTCGCTACGTGCCATGCCATAATCAATCAACAATACAAGACCATCACTCATCGTCTGGTAAAGTGAATCAACCCAAGCCAACGCCTGTTGATTAATCTCTGTTGTGTAGCCTTCAACGCAAACACTTGGCAATGGTGTTAAAGAACTACTAAACGGCTGGTCTTGCACTTTCCATTGGAATGAACCCTGCTCAATCGCCACAGCCAACTCAAAAAACTCGCCCTTACGATAACGCACTCTTTTGGCCGGCATCGCGTCTAACACTTCATTGGCAATAACCACGCCAGAAAAATCACTCGGCAACTCACTAAGCCACTGAACACGTTCAACAAGTTCTGGCAAAATTCGTGAAATCGTTTCTTTTTGTTTTTGTTGCAATTGGCCACTCAACTCAAGAATAAAGTATTGTTCAGGTAGCGAGCCAAGCCTAGCAAGTTCAAAGAGTATTTGCGCAGCAAGAATGCCGGTGCCAGCGCCAAACTCAAGAATATTTCCACCATCATTAATAATTGACCGGCACTGCTTTGCTAAGCAATAGCCAAACAAGTCAGAGGTTTCCGGCGCGGTAATAAAATCACCCTGTTCACCAAAAATAGTTTCACCACGACGATAATAACCGCGCGCAGGTGTATAAAGCGCGAAATCCATAAAAGCATCAAAACCAATGGCGCCATTATTATCACGAATGGATTGCGCTATAATATCTTTAAGTGTCATATGTAAAATATTCTGAGACCGTTACAAAATTGATTTTGGGATGGGGTTTGGGGAAGGGTTAAAATTATAAAGCTTTACAAGTCATTAGATTTTAACACCCCTGCCCAACTTAAAAAGTTGTTGCAATTGCAACAATCTCATTTTATACGCACAAGATCTTGGTTTTGTTGGAATTGACGCATCACCCCTACAAGGATTTTTTTTAATAATGAAAACAGCATTAATCACTGGCGGCGCTCAACGCATTGGCGCCGAAATTGCAAAAATACTTCATGAGAATCAGTTTAATGTAATCATTCATTACAATGAATCAGAACAAGAGGCGAGGGCACTTTGTGACAAATTTAACAAAAAACGTCAAAATTCTGCGCAAATAATTCATGCAAACTTGGCTTCTATTAGTGCAATAAATCAGCTTATAGAATCGGTTGAAAACATTGATTTACTCGTCAATAATGCCTCTGTATTCTACCCAACACCACTTGAAAACTGCACTACGAATGATTGGGAAAATATCATGAATATAAATGTTAGAGCACCTTTTATACTTTCTAAGGGACTAAGTAAAAAACTCAAAAAAACGCAAGGATGTATTATCAATATTGTTGATATCCATGCCGAACGCCCCTTAAAAAATTACGCGATTTACAGTATCTCAAAAACAGCTATTAAAACACTGACGAAAACGTTAGCTAAAGAGCTTGCACCGGACGTACGAGTGTGTGGCGTTTCCCCTGGCTCTATTCTCTGGCCAGAACAAAAAGCAGAACTTGAGCCACACAAAAAACAAATAATGCTTGAACGCATCGCCCTGAAAAGACAAGGATCACCTGCAGATATAGCGCAAGCTGTACTATTTCTTGCCAAAGCCAATTACATCACTGGCGAAGTGATTAATATTGACGGAGGTCGCTCTTTACATCAGTAAAGTGGGTTGTTATTGTGAATTATGGTATAATTTGGCCGTCGAACATTTGAATTCGACCCACAAGAATTTTTTACATACGCCTTGATAACAATAATCAAACACAATCAAGGGGTATATTTTTTGGGCTATTTGACGCCACATACAGAACAGTTTTTAGTAGTTGATGACTTACATTAATCACACTTTTATTCCCATTCAATACACCTGTATTGAGCCTTTGTACGTGCTCGATAGTCCTGATATTATAGGACTTTATCATGAATCATATTCTCATCAATGCAACACACAAAGAGGAGATCCGAGTTGCAATCGTAAGAAATCAAAAACTTACTGATCTCAACATTGAAACCAGCCTTAATCAAAAAACAAAAGGCAACATTTATAAAGCAAAAATCTCTCGAGTAGAGCAATCTCTTGAAGCGGCGTTTATAGATTACGGCAGTGAAAAGCACGGCTTTTTGCCGTTCAAAGAGGTTTCAGAATTCTTCGCAAGCGGTATCACACCAAAAGGCGGTAAGCTCATTATTAGTGACGTTCTTAAAGAGGGTCAAGAGATTATTGTCCAAGTTGAAAAAGAAGAGCGTGGCAACAAAGGTGCGGCTTTAACCACCAACATTAATCTTGCTGGCGCCTACATGATTTTGACGCCAAACAACCCTAAAAGCGCCGGTATTTCTCGCCAAATTAGCAATGCGGATCGTCAGGCGTTGAAAGAAATTATGCCTCAAATACAGCTGGCCAAACACTCCGGTCTAATTATTAGAACTGAAGGTGCCGGCAAATGCCTAGAGGAGCTTCAATGGGAGGTAGACCACCTCACTCAGTTATGGCGCTCGATCAGAACAGCGACCAAAAAACAATCCGAACCTTTCCTTATCTACCAAGAAAGTGACATCACTATTAGGGCTATCCGTGACTACCTTAGAGAGGACACAGACAGTGTCATCGTTGATGATTTAGAAACCTACCAAGGTGTTAGAGAATTTGTTAGTTTTGTTATGCCGCACTACCTTGACAGAATTAAATTATTCGACTCTTCAGAGCACACGTTGTTTGCTCACATGGGTATCGAGTCGCAGGTTAAAAGCGTATTTACTCGAGAAGTTTCTTTGAAGTCTGGGGCAACGATTGTCTTTGATCCCACTGAGGCATTGACTGCGATTGATATTAACTCAGCAAGAGCAACCAAGGGTGCCAATATCGAAGACACCGCCTACAAAACAAATCTCCATGCAGCGGCCGAAATTGCTGCTCAAATTCAGCTCCGTGATATTGGCGGTTTGATTGTTATTGATTTCATCGACATGTCCAGTGCAGAGCATAGACAAGAGATTGAAAAGGCAATGGAAAAAGCCACAGCAAATGATCGTGCACGCGTTCAAATTAGCAACATCTCAAGGTTCGGCTTGTTAGAGCTCTCACGCCAGCGCCTAGAAAGCTCTGTCAGTGAGTCCATTAGCAGAACCTGCTCACAATGCAATGGTAGTGGCCATACGCCAACAATACCAACACTTGCGTTGACGATCATCAGGCAGCTTGAAGACACTTGCAACAGCAGCAAACAAACAGGTGGCTTCACTGTACAGTCAACCGTCGAAGTGATTACCTACATACTGAATGAAAAAAGACAGTATATCTTGGACATGGAAGCAAAGCACGGCGTTAGAATTACGTTACTGCCAAATCAGTATCTGCACTTCCCTGCGTTTAATATCACCAAGCAAAAAGGTGTAAGAAGATCACAACACAAGAGCTACCAGGGCATTTCAAAGCCACAAGATTCTCTCGACTTAGGTTTGGTAGAAAAGCCTGCTAAAGCAGTCATTACAACGAACCATCCGACAACCAAAAAACCTGAGAAAAAAGTGTCCTTTTTCGCTAAATTATTTGGCTCAAAAACAAAGGCCGAGGATAAGAAGCCACAAGGCAGACAGCAGAATCGCAATCAGAACCGCAATCAGAACCGCAACCGCAATCAGAACCGCAACCGCAATCAGAATCAAGGGCAAGGTCAAAATCGTAGCACTCAGAGCCAGGACAACAACCAGGGCAAGTCTGACAACCAAAACAGAGGACGCAATCCTCAGCAAAAAACAACAGCAAGGCAAGGCAATAGACCTGCTCAAAACCA
This sequence comes from Gammaproteobacteria bacterium, assembly GCA_050256335.1. Taxonomy (GTDB): domain Bacteria; phylum Pseudomonadota; class Gammaproteobacteria; order PS1; family Pseudothioglobaceae; genus Pseudothioglobus. The sequence goes on from JBBWVS010000063.1 coordinate 14,300, forward strand.
GCCTAAAAAACCGGTTGAGAGACAGCAAAATAAACCAGTAGAAAATCAAACTAACAAGCCCGCAGAAAAGCCGATTACTAAACCGGTCGACATTCAAGCTAACAAGCATGTTAAGAGACAAACTACTAAAGTGGTTGAGAAATCAGTTACTAAGCCAGTCGAGAGCCAAGTTAACAAAGTAACAGAAAAAGCAGTTACTAAGCCTGTTGAGAGGCAAACTACTAAAGTGGTTGAGAAATCAGTTACTAAGCCAGTCGAGAGCCAAGTTAACAAAGTAACAGAAAAAGCAGTTACTAAGCCGATTGAAAGACAAGTCAGTAAGTCGGTTGAGCAAACCATCGTTAAGCCTGTTGAAAAAACGAGTAGCACAACGGAATAATGGATAACTACGCTGTCTTTGGCAATCCAATTGAGCACAGCTTATCACCAATGATTCACACCCTGTTTGCTAAGCAAACAGGGTGTGACATCCGTTATACAAAAATCCTAGCGGCGAAAGACGATTTTACTGAGAGAGCACTTGATTTTGCTTCCTCAGGTGGCAAAGGCTTCAATGTAACCGTTCCATTTAAGTTAGAGGCTTTTAAGCTTGCTAATCACCTCACACTTAATGCCAAAACAGCAGGCGCTGTCAACACCATCAAAATTGAGAATGGTGAGCTTTACGGTGAAAATACGGACGGCATTGGCCTTGTTAATGACCTTTGTAACAACTTAGGCTTATCGTTAGAAGGTAAAGATATTCTTATATTGGGCTCTGGTGGTGCCACCCAAGGTATTTTATTACCTCTACTTAAGCACAAACCCGTCAGAATATTGGTAGCCAACAGAACAAAGGTAAAAGCTGAAAAGCTGGCTATGGATTTTTCCAAATACGGTAAAGTTTGTGGTTTTGGCATGGATCAAATCAAAGCAAAACCGGTTGACATTGTCATTAACGCAACCAGCGCTTCTTTATCGGGAGAAATGCCAGCGATATTGCCGGGAGTTGTGGAAGGTGCTTTTTGTTACGACCTAATGTACGGTCAAAAAACACCTTTTATGGATTGGGCCAAACAAAGCGGCGCCAGCAGTATTAGTGATGGCTTAGGGATGCTTGTTGAACAAGCGGCAGAATCGTATTATTTCTGGCGTGGCGTGATGCCTAAAACCGATGAAGTGCTCTCGTCACTCAGGGCGACAATCGGCTAACAATCCATTCACCCTCTTCTCTTTTATAGATAAGACGGTCATGAAGGCGATTTTCTCTGCCTTGCCAAAATTCAATAGTCTCGGGGATGACGCGATAACCGCCCCAAAAATCTGGCAACGGCACTTCGCCTTTGGCAAACTTACTCTTCATGGACTCAAATTGACTAAGCAGCAAGCTTCTTGAAGAAATACTGGAAGATTGTTGAGAAGCCCAAGCGCCTAGCTGTGACTCTTTCGGTCTAGAGGCAAAATACTTAATAGATTCCAAGGTTGAGATTCTTTGTACCTTGCCCATAATTTTCACTTGTCGCTCCAAAGCAAGCCAAGGGAATAATAAGGCCGCTTGCGCTCTCGCACCCAATTGATGGGATTTTGTCGAGTTGTAATTGGTAAAAAAAACAAAGCCTTTTTCGTCAAAAAACTTCAATAAAACCGTACGGACACCGATATTATCGTCATCCGCTGTAGCCAAACTCATTGCACTTGGCTCAACGACGCCCGCTTCTTTTGCCTGCGCAAACCACTGAGAAAATTGCGCAATAGGGCTGGCATCGAGTTCTTCTCTACGTAAGCCACTTTGACGAAACTCACGCCTGAGATGGGTTAAATCACCGGTCATAACATTTAAATTTAAAAAGGTAATAAATTGCTTTTTTTCGATTCAGTCAAATGCTGCGTAATCAAAGCCTTAACTGGTGGAAACTTATCGGCAAATTTGAGTACAAATCTTCTCACTTGTTTGGCTATCACATCATCATTGGTAAACAAAGCAACAATACCGTTAGTACCAAAGAACATCAATCGAGTTAGGTAAATCTGTTTTTTTTCAAAACGCGTAAGCACAGCACTTGCCCCAATATCACTGCCCTTCTCCAAGGCTTCATCAATACTTTCAGCAAGAATATTTTGCCCTCTTAAGCCCAAGTTAAAGCCGTGCGCTGTCACCGGGTGCATGCCAACAGCAGCATCACCGATAAGCGCAAATCGATTGGCTTTAAAACGCTGCGCATGAACACCAACTAGCGGATAGGAATGGCGCTCGCCAACTTGCTTCATCGCACCCAGCTTATTATTAAAGCCTTGAGCTGCAAGTGCATTAAAATCGTCTTCGTTAAGGCTCAACATCTCATCCGCCTTATTGGCTGGAACGGTTAAAACCACCGATGAAACATTACCATTCATTGGCAGAAGCGCTAAAGTGTGGCCATAATTAAAACACTCCAGAGCAATGTGATTGTGTGGTTTTTCGTGGGTCATGCGCGTAGTAATCATGACTTTGGAAAAATCTCTCATCAGCGAAGGTATGCCCATCTTGCGACGAATTGCTGAGAATCTACTGTCCGCAGCAACGACCAACTTAGCTTCAATTCTACGACCATCTGAAAGCTCAATTGTTGCGCTACTCGCACTCGTATTGACATCTTCAACACTGATCTCATTGATAATATCAATATTGTCAGATTGAGATGCGCGCTCAAAAAGCGCTTTTCTAATAAGCTGATTAGGTACAAGATAGCCAAGTGCATCAATGGATGATTTGTTGGTATTAAAGCTCAACAACGATGGCGAATCGCCGTCAAAAACTTTGGCTTCTTTGAGCGGACTTACCTCATCTTGGTCAATTAGCGACCAAACGCCCAGCTCATTAAGTACTTTTCTGGATTGATGAGTCAGCGCAATTTCTCGGCCATCTAATTTTGGACTGGCGATAGCCTTCAATGGTGCTTTTTCCACCAAAAGCACTTTTAGTTTTGATTTTATCATCGAGCAAGCAAAGCTCAAGCCCACAGGGCCACCGCCAATAATGACGATATCGTAGTCCATCACATAGGAATATCGTTATACACGGAAGGTATTATAACGCCCTTTGCAATAGCGAATCTAGTATGAACCCAACTTAACTCAAAGCACGAAAATAAGGGATAAAAAACATGCTATTTCACTCTGTAAATGCTCGAATCTAATGTTGTTAAATTCAAATCACCTTACAGTATGTTACTTTAGTGGATCATCTTGATCTATTACTCTCGGCTACTAATTAGTTAACGGATGAATGGCTGATGGTGTGCTACAAAATCAATCGACATTGAGCAGATTGTCAATGAATTTTATTAACTCTCAATAAAGTTTAAGGAGAGGCAAGGGAACACCTTCCCCTGGAGGGGGTAAAAATGCTTGATAAAACCTGTAAAACGATTAAATTAGCATGTCAGGAAGAATGGATAATGACAGGGATGAATTTAAACTACTGAGCTGATTGACGCGTTAATTCGATTTGCTTAAGCCAATAGTTACTCTTTTCTAGGTCTTTTTCAGTACCAACACCATGCTTATACATTGTCGCCACTTTGACTTGTGAACTGATATCACCTTTACGTGCTGCTGTAATATAGTATTCATAGGCTTTGCTTTTGCTAAGAGTGACGCCCTTGCCATACTCGTACAAATAAGCTAATTTAGCACAAGCATCCAAATGACCCATTTCAAATGCCCTGAAGTAATACTCTTTAGCTTTGAGGTAGTTTTGCGAAACACCCAATCCAGTCTCATATAACAAGCCCAACCGGTAGACTGCCTCAATATGATCATAGGCAGCAGCAAGCTTGTACCACTGCACCGAATTGTTATAACTCTTTTTAACGCCTTTGCCATACTCATAGAGCAAACCTAATTGATACTGGGATTCGACGTGCCCTTGCTCTGCTGAACGCTCAAACCATTTAAAAGCGTTTTTGTAATCGCTCTGCTCAAGGTATTCAAAGCCAAGCACATATTGACCAGATTCATTGCCCGATTTAGCAGCAGCGTTATACCATTTTTTTGCTTCTGTTAAGTTCTTTTGGGTGCCTTCACCCTTTTCGTACATTTGTGCCAGATTGTGCTGAGCATCCAAATAGTTTTGTAATGCTGATAGGCGAATTAGACCAAAGGATTTTTTAAAGTCTCGTTCAACACCAATGCCTAAATAATACATCGCTCCCAAATAATATTGCGCTTTTGGATGCGCTTCATCTGCAGCTTTAGCTAAGTACTGAATACCTTTTGCGTCGTCTTGATCAACGCCAACACCTTCGATATACATAACACCAAGTGCAGTTATAGCATCAAGATCATTATTTTTGGCGGCCTGCTCAAAAGCAAGCAACGCTTTGGAATAGTTTTGCTCAACACCGTCGCCATAAAAATAGGCTTTACCTCGCTCGTATAAAGAGGAGTTAGCAACAGTTGTCAAGGATGCAAGTAATAATACTAGCGTGGCAGCAATCATTCTCATGGGGAATAATTGTATACGAAATACTTAGAGTTGAGCTTTCTTTATTGCTTAATTGATAGCCACAATAAGTTCATTATCTGCACTACTTGGATGCTGTTTTTCTAGATGAAAAAAGAATGGTAGTCACGGTCAGATTTGAACTGACGACTTCCAGCATGTCATGCTGGCACTCTAACCAACTGAGTTACGCGACTATAAAGGCGGACATTATACTTACTCGAAAACCGAGCGGATAATTTTTTGAATATCGCTGGCCGCTTGATAGCGGTTTTCAGCATTTTTAATGGGGCGACCCACAACAATATAATCCGAACCACTTTTAAAAGCTGTGGCAACATCAACCACTCGCTTTTGATCATCATCGTTAGCAACCGGTCTAATTCCCGGTGTTACTGCAATCAGTTTGTTATCAACAAACTCACGCAAAAAAGGCACCTCAAGGCCCGAGGAAACAACACCGTCACATCCCGCCTCAAAGGCACGTTTG
>JBBWVS010000064.1:0-2238 GCA_050256335.1 Gammaproteobacteria bacterium
AAAAAGGCGGCGCAGGTCGCGAGTACTGGCGGCATAATAAATACCACTGAATCCGCTATTAATAGCTTTGCTATGACGCTCAGACTCAGTATTGCATTTTCAGTTGGCTTGGCTGTTATTCTTGGTGTTGTAAGAATACTCAAAGGCTGGTCAATACAGTGGCTAGTCATAGGTGGCTACTTACTGGTACTTGCAACAACACTGATTGCACCCGAATGGATTATTGGCATTGCTTACGACTCTGGCGGTGTGACCACATCAACCATCACTGTACCTTTAGTCACTGCATTAGGAGTGGGACTGGCCAGCGGTATTCGAGGTCGAAATCCACTGACTGATGGCTTTGGTATGATTGCCATTTGTGCATTATTACCGATTATTGCAGTGATGTTTTTTGGCATTCTCTTATGAGCTTTATCAATCCCTTTATCAGCATGTTTTGGGATATAGCGCCCATTATTGCGACGATCTTTATTTTTCAACTGCTGATTCTCAAACAAAAAATACCTCACATCAAAGAGGTGTTATTAGGCCTACTGATGGTTTGGATTGGTCTAACGTTTTTTATTTTGGGACTGGAAAAAGCGCTGTTCCCACTTGGAAAATTAATGGCTGAACAGCTCACCTCACTTGACTTTCTTGGCAAAGAGGAGCTCGCTTGGTTTGACTATTATTGGGTATATATATTTGCAGCTAGCATTGGCTTTGCCACCACGATTGCAGAGCCGTCATTACTGGCGGTTGCAATTAAAGCCGAACAAGTTTCCGGTGGCGCAATCAAACCTTGGTCACTAAGAATTACCGTGGCGCTTGGTGTGGCGATTGGAATCGCGCTGGGAAGCTATCGAATCGTTGTGGGCGTGCCACTGCACTATTTCATTCTTGTGGGGTATCTGGTCGTCATTATTCAAACTTATTTTGCACCAAAACAAATCATTGCTTTGGCGTACGATACAGGCGGGGTAACAACCTCGACTGTTACTGTCCCTTTGGTTGCTGCGCTCGGCCTTGGCCTTGCAAGTACGATTGAAGGGCGAAACCCGCTGATAGACGGATTTGGACTGATTGCATTTGCCAGCCTGTTTCCCATTATGAGCGTTTTAGCTTATGTTCAATTGAAACACTTAATTGATAAATAGTTTATATTTATATAGGAGGATATTATGCACTTTAAACTGATTATCGCTTTTGTAGATAGCGATAAAACCGATAAAATCTTAGTTGCAGCTCGCGAAAAAGGTGCGACTGGATCAACCGTTATTTCCCAGGCCAGAGGTGAAGGCTCGCATGACCAAAAAACTTTTCTAGGCCTTCATGTTGAATCGCCCAGAGATGTTTTAATGATGTTAGTCGAGGAATTTAACGCAAGAGAAATACTAGAAACCATTAATAAAGTGGGTGCCTTAGACAAAAAATCGCACGAAGGTATCGCTTTTCAAATTGATGTTGAAGATGCCGTTGGCGTCATGCATCAAGTTGATATACTCAATAGAACCTTGAAGGAGGAAGTATGAAAACTGACATACTGGTAGAAGATGTGATGTGGCCGCAAGTCGATGTCATTGATCGCAGAGTAACTGTACAAGACGCACTCAATACCATGCAGCATAAAAAAACCAAAATGCTGATTATCGACAAAGCACACGAACATGACGAATACGGCGTGGTACTGATGGGTGATATTGCAGGAAAAGTTATCGCCAAGAACAAGGCCTTAGATCGCGTCAATGTCTATGAAATCATGAATAAACCAGCAATTTCTGTACATTCAAAAATGCATGTCCGTTATTGTGCGCGACTGTTGACGCGATTTAACCTCTCTCGTTGCCCTGTCATTGATGATGGTAAAGTTGTAGGCGTTATCAGTCTGACCAGCATTGTCTTTAACAACAATGAATTAAAAGACTCCGATGAAACCGATGACTCATGACTTAGGCCACTAAATAACTTATATTGATAAGCAATATTTACGACCCAACACCTTTGCAGCCTATTTAATTCAAGAAGCCGATTGCAGTTTTTATTGACACTGGCTGTTATTTATTTGTGCCCAGATTGCTGCAAGCGTTTGACAATAAACACGAAAATATTTCATACATTCTGTCAACTCACATTCACTTAGAGCGTGCAGGTGGGGCAGACTTATCAAAAACCTAGCTAATACAATGGCTCTTATACATGATTGTAGGTTCTCAAGCCAACGGTCGCCGCAGACGTCAAAATGATTCACAGAGCGGT
>JBBWVS010000065.1:0-1529 GCA_050256335.1 Gammaproteobacteria bacterium
GTGGTTGGTTTAAATAGAAACCTTTTCACAAACCATTTTAAAATGGCTTATGTAAAAGCCTCCAACTAGGAAAGTATGAGTAGTTTTGTAGTATCACACACACAATCATTGCAAGGTACAATTAAAGTCCCAGGTGACAAATCAATTTCACATCGTTCAATTATGCTTGGCTCAATCGCCAATGGTGTGACTCGAGTCAGTGGCTTCTTAGAGGGTGAGGACGCACTATCTACCCTTAAAGCGTTTCAAGACATGGGCGTCAAAATCGAGCGAGAGGGGTCGAATGTTACGATTTACGGTGTCGGCATGCACGGGCTTAAAGCACCCGGAAAACCCCTAGATTTAGGTAATTCTGGCACGTCAATGCGATTAATGTCTGGCTTGTTGAGTGCGCAAAGTTTTGATTGTGAGCTGCATGGCGATGAATCGCTTTCCAAAAGACCCATGGGGCGAGTGATTGATCCACTCACCACGATGGGCGCTAAAATTAACTCTCAAGATGGTAAGCCGCCGTTGGTTGTCACAGGTGGGCAAAAACTAAGTGCAATTGATTATGTCTTGCCAGTTGCTTCTGCGCAAATTAAATCTTGTCTTTTATTGGCCGGACTTTACGCACAGGGCACGACTTCTGTTACAGAAGGCGGTATGACTCGAGATCACACAGAGAGAATGCTCAGAGGTTTTGGCTATGATGTTAAGACTGATAATGGCCGCATCTCTCTCACTGGCGGTGGTGAATTAACGGCTTGTGATATTGAAGTACCCAGCGATATTTCATCTTCTGCGTTTTTTATGGTGGCGGGGTGCATTGCTAAGAATTCTGATATCACTCTTGAGGCAGTCAATGTTAATCCGACTCGTACGGGCGTGATTGATATACTTAAATTGATGGGTGGCAATATTGTGCTGAGCAATGAGCGCGTATCGGGCGGCGAACTGGTGGCTGACATTCGTGTGCAATCATCAAACTTAAAGGGAATTAACATCCCAAAAGAATTAGTTCCACTGGCCATTGATGAGTTTCCATCGATTTTTATTGCGGCCAGTTGCGCTACAGGTGAAACTGTTTTGACCGGCGCGCGTGAGTTGCGTGTTAAAGAATCGGATCGCATCCAAGTGATGGCCGATGGGCTGGATATTTTAGGCATTGAAAACGAGGTGTTGGAAGACGGCATACGCATTCAAGGTGGCGAGTTTTCAAAGCCAAATTCTGTGATTCGGTCACACCACGATCATCGTATATCGATGTCGTTTGCAATTGCCTCACTGAGATGTCAGCATGAAATTCAAATTAACGGGGTTGATAACGTGCAAACCTCTTTTCCAAATTTTGTTGAGTTGTGCACGCAGATTGGCATGAATATCAGCGAAACCAGTTGAGTAAGTTGTGCCCCATAGTTATAATGTAAACCAATATTTATAGGAAGTAAACAAATGAGCAACGATATCAATTCAAGAATACTTGCAAACGCAGAATCATTTTTTGCCTGGGACGTGGTGTCTTACTTATTTGCCGCCCTGGTTGTAGC
>JBBWVS010000066.1:0-5820 GCA_050256335.1 Gammaproteobacteria bacterium
TTAATCTGTAGGCGCTCAACGACTTTTCCGCCCTCGAGGTGTGATTCTAGGATTTCATCGATGTCCTCTTCATCGATGTAGCTGTACCAAACATTATCGGGGTAAACCACGGCAACGGGGCCGTGCTCACAGCGCCCGAGACAACGCGACTCGCTAACCCCAAATCGCCCTTCACCTAGCATGGCCGTTTCGCGGCACTTATCTTTGGCGTAACGATACAATTCTTTGGCGCCATTTTCCGAACAGCATTGTTTGCCATCTTTACGAATGTTGTTACAAAAGAAAATATGGTGTTTATAAAAATTACTCATAGATCAACCGCCCTTTGGTAGCAATGTTTTTTGTCAATGCCTGTTATTTTAGCAGCTAGTTTGGCCGCTTTTGATGCGCCCATCTCAGCGCATAAAATTGGTAATAAAGTATCGAGCTCTGCCTCTGCTGCAGAACTGTCGGTTTTATCGGCACCAGAAATCAAAATCACAAATTCACCTTTTTGGTGGCTAGTGTCAACCGTCAAATACTCAATCAAACTGGGGATAGTGCCGGTGTTTATAGTCTCGAACGCCTTGGTCAGTTCCTTAGCCAAGCACACCTCCCGATTCTCACCTAAAACAGAGAGCATATCCGACATTGTCGCCAAAATACGCTTAGGGGATTCGTAAAAAATGTTTGTCTCAGTGCGACTTACAAGGCCTTGCAACACTTTTACGCGCGCCGTCTGTTTATTTGGTAAAAAACCAAAAAATGTGAAATTATCACTCGCCAAACCAGCGCCAGACAATGCCGTTATCAGTGCGCTAGGGCCCGGCAAAGGAACAACTTTTAAACCGGCTTTTTTTGCCTCAGAAACCAAAACATAGCCGGGATCGCTAATGAGTGGCGTACCCGCATCACTAATCAACGCAATGGATTTTCCAGCATTAATTTCGTCAATCACAGACTGAGTTTTTTCACGCTCATTATGATCATGAAAAGCACGTAAAGGCGTTGAAATATCAAAATGACTTAAGAGTTTTTTGCTGTGGCGTGTGTCTTCTGCAAGAATAAAGTCGACACTTTTAAGAACAGAAACCGCCCTAAAGGTGATATCATCCAAATTACCGATGGGGGTTGCAACAATAAAAAGTGTACCTAATGGGGCCTTTTCAACATTCATTTTAGATTTGATAGTGGATTCCTGATAAATGTTTAGTTTCAAACGCAGAATTGGCAACGAGGCGGAAGCTTTGGCGCTGGATCATCTGAAACAACAAGGCTTGTCGCTGATTGAAAAAAATTACCTAACCAAGTTAGGCGAAATAGACATTATTATGCTTGATAAAACTACCGACACGCTAGTTTTTGTGGAAGTTCGCTATCGAAAAAATACCTCGTATGGAACATCAATAGAGACGGTGACTCGCTCGAAACAACAAAAATTAATGCGCACGGCACAGCAATATTTGCAAAAACACCCAATATATCAGCACTTTCTCTGTCGCTTTGACGTTGTTGGCGTAGAATCTGATTTAAAATATCCTACAATTACATGGATACAGAGCGCCTTTGAGCTCGAGGGGAGATCTTGAAAAAAGTAATACTACTAAGTGCCTTGTTAATTGCATCCACACTGCTCTCTGCATGCTCAACGATAGTGCAGGGTGTTACGGCCGTCACATCTGTTGCCACCATGTCCAATGACCGCCGTAGTGCCGGCACCATTCTTGACGATAAAACACTCTACATCAGGCTCAATAACATTGTTGCAGAGGACGTGATGCTTGACGATGCCCATATCAACTTCATGATTTATGATGGCGTTGTGCTGATGACAGGCGAGGCGCCAAGTGCTGCACTCAAAGCGCACCTTGAAAAGCGTATTAAATCCAGATCATCACAAATAAATCAACTGGTCAACGAGGTTGCGGTAATGTCTACCAGTAGTTTTCTCTCAAGGGCCAAGGATAATCTTATCACTCTTCAAATCGAAATTCTTTTCCAAGACCAAGAAGTGTTTCATCCAACGCACGTCAAGGTACTGACCGAGCGAAAAACAGTGTATTTGATGGGCGCTGTTACAAAACGCGAAGCAGAGAGCGCTACCAATCAAGCAGCAAAAGCAAAAAATATCGGCAAAGTGGTCAGGCTCTTCAATTATCTCAGCAAAAGACCTGCTGATGAGATTGAGCGTGACAATCTGAAGCAGGCTGAAGACAAGAGAAGGGCCGAACTAGAAGCTAAAAAAGCAGAACTAGAAGCCGCCCAAGCGGCATTGCAACAGCAAATAGACTCGCTTAACTAACCACACAAGCTAACGAATCGCCCTACGCACAGGCGCAAAAGAATAGCGATGTACGCCCGCTATCGGGCCGCACTCCACCAAGGCATCCATATGCGCTTTGGTGCCATAACCTTTGTGTTTAGCAAAGCCATACTGAGGATAAAGAGCGTCTAATTCCATCATCTGCTTATCTCGCGTAACTTTTGCAACAATAGAGGCGGCGGAGATTGCTGGCTCGCTTAAATCGCCTTTAATAATCGCGCGGCAGTTTTCAATATCGGGGCAGCGATTGCCATCGACAAGCACTTCATAATCGGTAACGGCTATTTTTTCTGCATGGCTACTCTGTAAACTTAAAATGGCTCGACGCATCGCCAATAGAGTCGCTTGTAAAATGTTGATTTGATCAATTTCAGAGCAGCTTGCCTCACCAACCGCGCAATCACAACTCTGCGTTATTTGCCGATAGAGTGTCTCGCGTTTTTTTGCGCTAAGTTTTTTCGAATCGGTGAGACCGGGCAACTCGAACTCGGCCGGCAGAATAACAGCTGCAGCTAGAACGTTGCCCGCCAATGGTCCACGACCCGCCTCATCAACGCCGATGATAATCATCGGTTGAGAATTTTAGAGCGCCTTAAAGCCAATATCGGTACGGTAATAAGAACCCTGCCAGTCAATTTTTTCGAGCAAGGCATAAGCATTGGCTTGCGCCTGTTTGATGTCTTCACCCAAAGCGGTTGCACACAACACACGTCCACCGTTACTAAAAACATTGTCTTTATGAAGTTTCGTGCCAGCATGGAAAACTTTAGCATCGGCTGTGTTTTCTGGCAAATTGATAAGTTCGCTTTTGTGATAAGCATCTGGATAACCTTTGGCCGCCAAGACCACGCCCAAACAAGCGCGCTCATCCCACTCAATAGTAGCCTCATCTAGTTTACCGTCGGATGCCATCAAACAAAGCTCGGCTAGGTTAGATTGTAGGCGCATCATAATCGGTTGCGTCTCAGGATCACCAAATCGGCAGTTATACTCCAATACCTTGGCCTTACCCTCAGCGTCAATCATTAAGCCGGCGTATAGAAAGCCAGTGTATGGTGCACCCTCAGAAGCCATGCCATCAACCGTTGCGCGAATAACGGTTTGCATGACATCGTCAAAAATGGCTTGACTCACAATTGGTGCAGGCGAGTAGGCGCCCATGCCGCCAGTATTTGGTCCTTTATCGCCATTATCACGCGCTTTATGATCTTGCGAAGTGGCCATTGGCAAGATGTTTTTTTTGCCGTCAACCATGACAATAAAACTGGCCTCTTCACCCACTAGAAACTCTTCAATAACGACGCGTGAACTGGCATCGCCAAAGCGGTTGCCTTGGAGCATATCGTGAATGGCGTCATAAGCCTCTTGTCTGGTGTTGGCAATAATAACACCCTTACCAGCAGCCAAGCCGTCCGCCTTAATGACTATCGGTGCGCCCTTTTCTTTAACGTACATAATGGCCGCGGCCTCTTCGGTAAAAACTTGATAAAAAGCCGTCGGAATATTGTTGCGCTGAAGAAAATCCTTACAGAAAGCTTTTGATCCCTCTAATTGGGCGGCCGCGCGAGTTGGGCCAAAAATGGCCAGTCCCGATTTTCTAAATTCATCGACTATACCCAAAACCAAAGGCGCTTCTGGGCCGACAATGGTAATATCAATAGACCGCTCTTTGGCGAAAGCAATCAAGCCGCCAATGTCTTCAGAGTCAATTTCAATATTTGAAATTTTATCTTCCAAAGCGCTGCCTGCATTGCCTGGAGCGACAAATACCGCCTCAACGTTATCAAAACTTGCGCATTGCCACGCCAATGCGTGCTCACGACCACCAGAGCCTACAACCAATACTTTCATGGGTTTCCTTTCAGTAAATACTTGTTAATCTTGCGAAGGGGCTTCACAAGCACTAGACATATTATAATCTAGTGGTCAGTGGTCGCCAACAAAGTGATCAAATCGATAGCATAAAATCCAAATTTTCTCGCTAGCAACATGCTAGTGGATCTCGCACAGAGCTTTGGTGAAATCGCTCAATATTTTTTCTTTATCAACGTGATTTCCTGACTTAACAATCCACGTGCCGTTTATTATCTGACCATCAATTGCACTAATATCAAGCGCATATACAATGGTTGCCAACCTGCCATCGTCGCTAGAACGACCCATCAGAGGAGAGTCAGCGGCAATTACGATAGCGTTCAACGCAGATCCTACTTCAAAATAATTAGCAATATTTTTACCGGCAGCTCGTCTGCCGTTATCAATTAAAGTCTGATAGGCGCATTCGGCACTATCCCCCACCTGCCCATTAAGCAGGGTGTTGCGTTGCTTTTTGACTAAGCGTTGTCCATAATCAAGCATTCGAAGTTCTTCAAAAGGATTGAGAGCAATGTGTGAATCAGAACCAATGCACCATCTTCCACCACTCTTTATGTAATCTGCTATAGGAAAAAAACCATCCCCCAAGTTGCCTTCAGTAGTCGGGCAAAGCACAACATTAGCATCTACTTTGATGATGGCTTTCATTTCAGATTCAGTAATATGCGTACTGTGCACCAAGTGGCAATGAGCGCCCACCTCTGTTTCATTTGTAAGCCACTCAACAGGTCGTACACCCAAATAATCAACACAGGCATTCACCTCTTTTGTCTGTTCGGAGATGTGTAAATGGCACGGCAACTGTTTATCATAAGAAATGATTTCTTTTATCTCTTCAGCTGTCGCAGCTCTCATGGAGTGAAGCCCAAAACCAATGGTCACGTCTTGATCGTTTTTGTATGAAGAGATCAATGAATCAATATGTTTGAAATAGTCATCAGTCGATGAAAACTGAAACCGCCTTTGTGCATCAGAAGGACCTTTACCAAAATCCGAACAACGATAGTAAACTGGCACAAGTGTCATTTTTATGCCTGCTTTTTTTGCGGCAGAAATAAGCCTGTCGGACATCTCATTAGGATTGTCGTAGCATTGGCCGTTTTTATTATTGCGCAAATAATGAAATTCAACTACATGATCATAGCCAACTCTTAGCATTTCAGCATAAAGCATCGTTGCAATCGCTTCTGTTTGCTCGGGCGTAATTTGATCTGCAATTCGATACATTCTATCGCGCCAGCTCCAGAAATTATCGCACACCTGTCCCTCAGGGATATTTTCTGTTAAGCCGGCCATTGCGTACTGAAACGCATGAGAGTGAGCATTTGTAACAGGTGCAATTGCGTAACCATTGACGAATTCGTCGACTACCGATGGACTTTTATCAGACAGTTGGACAATATTACCACTGTCATCTGTTGCAATATAAGCTGGCGATAACCAGCCTTCTTTTAGGTATACACCTTTAAATTTCCAATTTTTCATCTCAAATCCTTTTTCATGCCTTAAAGACAGTGTTTCCATTAATAACTGTTAATCGATTTGCATTCTCGGTAAAGTGATACATCCAGTGGTCGATACTCGGAGTGTCGATTAACACAAAATCCGCTTTTTTTCCAACCTCAATCGAACCTATCGTGTCG
>JBBWVS010000067.1:0-1808 GCA_050256335.1 Gammaproteobacteria bacterium
TGGGATTCATCAACATTAAGATGCTTGCAAAAAGCGCTCTTTTTGTCGTTGTTTGACTTTGTTTTTGCTGTTTGATTATGCATTGAGTTCATTCCTCGATAATTTAGAATTAAGACAAAATAAGTGCATCAATTTTCATCGCTTTAATGACATAACGCATTGTTGTGTCTGCATTGCTATTTCCAAAAGGCCATGCACTGACTAACTTTAATTCGTCAACATCCTCACAAATATCAATAGCGCTATTTTTTATATCAATAATATCCATATGAGTAATGCTGTAGCAAAATTCCCCACCCGTTGGATCACTTAATACAACTTGGTCATTGAGCGTTAAACCTTGTAGAAAATTAAAATGCTTATCGGCACTAATAACCACTGTACCTGGGTCTGCCGGCAAGTATCCTGAAGACGACCTGCCTAGACCAAAGGCAAGCGTATCGTCACTATCTCCTTCCAGAACAACAAAACTTTGGTTGTATCTAGGTAGAGATAGATCCAATACAGGAGAGACATTCGCACTGGACCAGTGCATTTCATTTGTTTGTGTATTCATTTTTATCACTCAACAAATTTTAAAATGGTTGGAATAAAGAATTTTTAGTCTCGATAAGTAAGCTTCTGCTGGTGGAAGGAGGGACCACCAGCTTCAGCCGCTACCTCTAACGCCACAAGGAGAGAGTGGCAAGAGTGTTTCGAGGTTCTTTAAAAATCTCACTTAAGCCCTGTAAGCACACCTTGGTGTTGTCAAACAGCGCTTCAATAATATTGTTTTTAGCTTCTAGAACGTTAGCTCGCATTGGTATTGTGATAACATCACTCATATGACTGAGGTTTGTTGCTACACTACTAGCGTTTGTAAACAAAAGGAGAGTTTGTCGCATTCCGTCCTATACTTTCTAAAAACAATGGTCCCAGTTTAGGGTCTGATTGACAATGTCAAATGTTTTATAAATGAAGTTTTGGTGAAGATTGAGTGAAGATGGTTTTATTTGACGCTTTTTTCACTACAATAACGCCTTTCTAACAATATTTTATTCATATGCAGCACATTCTTATAGTTGAAGACGACAGAACCATTGCTGAAAGTATCGCCTTTATTCTTGAAAAAGACTCCTTTAGTTGCCAATGGTTTGACAACGGCCTTGGGGCACTTGACTATCTTGAGAACAACGACGTTGATTTAATGTTGCTTGATGTGGGCCTACCAGACATTAGTGGTTTCGATGTCTTGCGTAAAGTTCGTGCTAAATCGGATCTGCCCGTCGTCATTATCTCGGCTAGAGACGATGAGGCTGATCAAGTGCTGGGTCTGGAGGGGTTAGGCGCTAACGGCTATATAACCAAACCTCTAAGCCCTAGATTGGTGGTGGCTCATGTACGCGCACAACTCAGACACTTACGAGCCGAACCTAGGCCTCAACAGTCCAAGTTTAGCATCAATGAAGCTATGCAAAAAGTACTGTTTGCTGGCCAGGAACTTGTATTAACACCCGCAGAATTTAAAATCCTATCTCACCTAGTTAAACGCCCCAATCGTGTGCACTCACGAGAATACTTGCTGAGCATTATTTGGGACAGACCGCACGGTTCTGACGTTAAAACCATTAATACTCACATAAAATCAATACGCAAGCGCCTGCACGAGATAGATGACAAGAGCGAATACATCGAAACACACCGAGGTATTGGTTATAGCCTTATTGAAACCCCCGCAGGACCCGCCCTTCGGACTTAACTATTGTTTGAATGAAATTCCTTAAGCTTAATCTCGGCTCCAAACTTTTTATTCTCTATTTCTTAATTAG
>JBBWVS010000068.1:0-6102 GCA_050256335.1 Gammaproteobacteria bacterium
CTTGTTTAAATGCTTTTCTACCTTATCCATCTCTTCAACAAAGCCTGCTAATTTATCGTACATAGCGCCTGCTTGGCGGGCGATTTCTTCGGCATTTTTATGTTGTCTTTCGGTTTGCCAAATGTAGT
The DNA here is from genome assembly GCA_050256335.1 of Gammaproteobacteria bacterium. Taxonomy (GTDB): domain Bacteria; phylum Pseudomonadota; class Gammaproteobacteria; order PS1; family Pseudothioglobaceae; genus Pseudothioglobus. The sequence continues at coordinate 129 of JBBWVS010000068.1, forward strand.
TAATTGTCTTTAAACTCATCGTTAAAGTCGAGGGAGATACCAGCATAATATTTTTCTTAAGTGCGTCATCGAACAAGCTTGGTTTACTCTCCAGTGCTACCCACAGTGCTGATTCGATAGGAATAAACACAAAAATAAAATCAAGTGTTTTGACGCCTTCTAAATTCTCATATTCTTTAATGCTAATATTTTTGATTTGCGTTTCAATCGATTTAATGTGCTTCTTAAGAGCTGCTTCATTCGATTGATCGGCAATGTATTCGACATAATCTTTAAGCGACACCTTAGAATCAATAACAATGTCTTTTTCTTGTGGCAGGTGAACAATAACATCGGGGCGGAATGATTCCCCAAGTTCGTTTTTGTATTGACCCTGTGTTTCAAATTCATAACCCTCTCGTAAGCCACAACTTGACAAGATCGAGCTCAAAACCATTTCACCCCAATCACCTTGGCGTTTGTTATCGTGTGTCAGTGCATTGGTCAAATTTTGCGTCGAGGTTTGTGTTTCAATACTTGCTCTTTGCAAATGTTTAATCTGCTCAGCCAGCGTAGCGCGCTCTTTAACCTGTTCGGTGGTAATCGCCTCAATACGCTCTCTAAAACTGGCCAATTGCCCTTGGAGCGGTGTTAACAATTCGCTGTTCTCAGTTTTTAGTTTATCTCGATCGGTTTTGAGAATATCGGTAGCAAGCGCTTTAAAATCGTGTGTCATTTGCGATTTCATTTGATCAACAAATTGCATTTTTTCAGCAAAATGTATTTCTTTTTCACTCAGGGTTGCCTGCAACTGTATGTTTTTTTCACTGAGACGAGTAAGTTTTGAATTTAGCAATAAGTATGCAACAAAAGCACCAAATAGCAGTGAAATTAAGACGACGACGATTTCCATTAAGTTTGCCTCTACTCGAGAGCCCATTTAGACTATATAATTACTAAAATTTTAGCTTAATCAAGTACTCATTTGTAAGGTTTAACCCCACTCAAAATGCTATTTCTAAGATCCTTATTGTATTTTATTGGCTCTATCACAAGTCTTGTTGTGATTGCATTTTTCGGCCTATTTTTCTACTTTACCCCCTATTCCTCTCGTTATCGAGTTCTTTCCAAGTGGGCGCAGTTTTGTATTTGGTGGCTACGTGTTGCAACGAATATAACGATAAAGGTAGTAGGTAGGGAGAATATTTGTAGCGAACCCTGTGTCATTACCTCAAACCACCAATCCACTTGGGAGACTTTAGCCTTTCAAACGGTTTTTCCGCCCCACACCTGGGTACTGAAAAAAGAGCTACTCTTTATCCCAATTTTTGGTTGGAACCTTGCCATGCTAAGCCCAATTATCATTAACCGAGGTGATAAATTTCGAGCAATAAAACAAGTTATTAAACAAGGCAATGATAGGCTTAATAGTGGGATTTCGGTGGTCATATTCCCAGAGGGTACGCGCCAGCCTTATAAAAAGCTCGGCCATTATCAAAACGGTGCGACAGCCATTGCAAAAAAATCCGGCAAACCTATTCAGCCTGTTTTCCATAATGCTGGCAGGTGTTGGCCTAAGGGCGGCTTTCTCAAAAAACCCGGTGTCATCACCATTGTTATTGGCAAGCCAATTTACCCAAATGATGGTTCGGCAAGCGAAATCACCGAACAAATCAAGAATTGGACTTTCGAGCAATCACAAAAAATTGGCAATTAAGCGATCCAAAAGATTGTCATAGTCAACACGTAACTGCTGATAATCGATTAGCTTCTCGTTGTAATCCAGCTTTAATTCCACAGCGTCCGTTAAGTCGTCAATATAGAGCTTTGTGTCTAGGGCTGATAGCCCTTTGAAATCTATTGCAGAAGCGCCTAACCGATTTAACCGGGTGTTAATCAGATTAATTTCCTCCAAACTTGTCACAAGCTTCAATTTTAGTGTTTGTTGCTTTGCTTTCAGGTCTTCTAATTTCTTGTTGTATTTAATCTGTAGTTGCCGTGCCTTTAACTGGTATTTTTTTAAATAGGTTGTTGCACTTATGTCACCGCTCAGAGGGTAATCAAAACTCAAGGAAATCTCAAGATCCGTGGTCTCCGACTCGGAATAAGATGAATAGTTTCCTTTTTGCACCACTCTGCTCGCACTGATAGAAAAACCCAATTCTGGCTTGAGGGCGTTTTGGTAATAACGTATTTGTCGCTCGTTTTTTAATTGCTCTATTTTAATGCGTTGAAGCGCGATTAAATTAGCCTCAGACTCATTAACAGAGCTTATTTTTATCAGGAAGTAGCTTGGCTTAATACTTGCCAATTCACGTGCACTAAGTATATTTTCGAGCTTTTTAGCAAGCATTAGTTGCTCATCTATTAATGATGCGAGCCGTGATTTGGCTTTATTTATAAGACCTCTACTATAAGAAACAAGCTTCTTTGCAAAAGCACTGCGTTCAATATGAGAATCAATCAAATCTAATTGATTAATATGCACCTCTAAAAGAGTTATTTCTTCACCCAAAATGGCGTACTCAAAGTAGACTTTTAAATAACTGGCAACTGTGTTTTCTTGAAATTCCCTAAAAACCCATTGTTCATCTTTAAGCTCAAGCATGGCAAGGTCATACGTTCTTTGATCCAATATTCCATCCACATTGCGCATTAATGGCAATTCCCAGCTAATCTCAGCGTCCACTAATGATGCATTGGTGCGAACGTCAGAAATGTAACTTTGATTTTTATATTTCTCCTCAGAGGTTTTTGGTAGGGATCCGCTCAAAGATAGTCTTAATTCAGAGCCATTGGTGAAAAAGCGTTTGCTTAGCTCTGTTGAGAGTTGCCGGTCAGATTTTACTTGTTGGTGAGTGTAGGTGTAATTCGTGTCTTTATTTTGCAGGCGTCCTGACAACAAAACCTCGCCCTCTAAATCCCAATGCCAGTCACTATATTGGCGTTCATCGCCCAACAGTTCGATCTCTTTGATTTCTAAATTAATGGCCGCACTTTCAAATAAATGGGTGCTTTGTAGGACTCTTTCAATAAACACACCTTCATTTAACGCATAAGTGTGACTTGATGTGAATAATAGGATAAAGCTATAAGCGAAATTCCTGTTCATTGAAGATTTTGCAAAAAAGTTCAGCAGTTTTCTGAGTATCGTAAAGCGCAGAATGGGCCTGCGAGTCATCCCATTCAATGCCTGCTTTGACCATGGCTTTTGCAAGCACCGTTTCACCAAAGTATAACGCTGAAAGTGTCACCGTGTCTAGTGTTGAGAATTGATGGAATGGGCTTTTAATTTTCACACGTTCAGTAGCAGCCTTTAAAAAGCCTAAGTCAAAAAAAGCATTATGGCCGATAAGAATAGCGCGAGTACACTCCTTGTTATTGAGCTCAATTTTAATTTTATTAAAAATTTCGCCCAATGCTTGTTTTTCACTCACCGCCATACGGAAAGGATTGTTGACATCAATGCCGTTGAATTTTAATGCAGAAGGGTTAAGATTAGCACCTTTGAAAGGCTCGACATGAAAATGCATTGGCTCAGTTTGGATAAACTTTCCCGACTCATCGATGTCTAGAGTAATGGCGCAAATTTCTAACAAAGCGTCTTTTGACTCGTTAAAACCAGCGGTTTCAACATCAATGACAACCGGCAGGTAACCTCGAATTCTATCTTTTAATTGCATGAAGAGTATTATGCCTGTTCGCTATCCGTACTGGGCTAGCAATGCTTTTGATAAATCGTCGAACTGCGCTGATGATCATAAGAGTCTTGGCGGCTTTTCGGCAAATTTTCAACCTCAACTACCTCAAAACCATTACGAATAAAAAAGTGCCCACCGTACTTAGAGAGTGCAAATACATTTGCAATGCCTAAATGACTCGCTTTTGTATACAACAATGTCATCAATTCGACCGAAATACCTGTATTGTGGTAATTCTTATTTACCACAAGGGCGTAGATTTCACCGCTTTGACATTCAGAATAATGCTTAAGACCAGCGCAACCGACAATCACACCCTCTCTCACAACCGTAACAAAATCATCAAGGTCTTCTTGCAACTGCTCAGCACTTCGCTCGAGTAAGTGCCCTTCATCAACTGAGGGCTGCATTAATGCTAATAATTGTGCGACTGTGTTCACGGTTAAAAAGATAAATTGGCAAGAGAATCGCGCTATTTTAGTCTAAAATTTGTATTTTTTTCTAATTTAAAAATGATGTCAGATGCAAGAAAGTTTTCCTCGCAAGTTGTTGATGGTTATGAAAGAGCGGCCTCTAGAGCCATGCTTTACCCCGTAGGATTCACAAAAGAAGATTTTTCTAAGCCACAGGTAGGTATTGCCTCCACTTGGTCGATGGTTACTCCTTGTAATATGCATATTAACAAGCTTGCTGATGAAGCCGAAAAAGGCGTCAATTCTGCCGGCGGCAAGGGTGTTATTTTTAATACAATTACCGTCTCAGATGGTATCTCTATGGGTTCCGAGGGCATGAAGTATTCACTTGTCTCTCGGGAAGTAATCGCAGACTCCATTGAAACGGTTGTTGGCTGTCAGGGCTTTGATGGTGTTGTTGCTATCGGTGGCTGTGATAAAAACATGCCAGGTTGTTTGATGGGCCTTGCTCGTCTTAATCGCCCGAGTATCTTTGTGTACGGTGGTACCATTCAGCCGGGCAAAAACCATACCGATGTGGTTAGTGTTTTTGAAGCGGTTGGTAAGCGTGCCAGTAACGTGATTTCCGACATCGAACTTGAAAATATTGAAAAAAATGCCATCCCTGGTCCGGGCTCTTGTGGTGGCATGTATACCGCCAACACCATGGCATCTGCCATTGAGGCACTGGGTATGAGCCTGCCCAATTCATCTGCCCAAAACGCAATCTCCGCGGATAAAGATAACGACTGCATTCAAGCGGGTAAAGCTGTGCTTCATCTTCTAGAAAACGATATTAAGCCAAGCGATATTATGACAATGAAAGCCTTTGAAAATGCCATTACTGTCATTATTACTTTGGGCGGCTCCACCAACGCTGTTTTGCACTTAATCGCTATGGCGGACGCTGTAGGAGTTGATTTAAATATTGATGACTTTTCACGTATTGGTGCCAACGTGCCTGTGCTTGGCGATTTAAAGCCTTCAGGTAAATACATGATGAGCGAATTGGTTGCTATTGGTGGCACCTTGCCTTTGATGAAAATGCTATTAGATGCAGGCATGTTGCACGGCGATTGCATGACAGTGACAGGCAAAACGGTCTCCGAAAATTTAACAAATATTGCACCGTATGCCAAAGGTCAAGACATTATCCGTGCACTCGACAATCCAATTAAAAAAGACTCGCACTTAAGAATTTTGCGTGGTAACTTAGCGCCAGGTGGCTCTGTTGCCAAAATCACCGGCAAAGAAGGTTTAAGTTTTCAAGGAAAGGCCAAAACATTTGGTCGTGAAGAAGAGGCACTTGCTGCGATTCTAAACGATGAAATCATTGAAGGTGATGTTATTGTTATCCGCTACGAAGGCCCTAAAGGTGGCCCGGGTATGCGCGAAATGCTCGCACCTACTTCTGCTGTAATGGGTAAAGGACTTGGTGGCAAAGTGGCGTTGATTACCGATGGCCGTTTTTCTGGTGGAACACACGGTTTTGTTGTCGGCCACATCACCCCTGAAGCTTTTGAAGGGGGTGTTTTAGCGGTTATTGAGAATGGCGATGAAATTCTAATTGACGCAAAAAACAACTCTCTAGAGTTGTTAGTCGATCAGAATATTATTGACAAGCGCTTAAGCCAATGGACACAACCTAAACCAAATTACACCAAGGGTGTATTGGCAAAATTTGCCAAACTGGCCAAATCTGCCTCTGAAGGTGCTGTAACCGACTAAAGACTTTGTGCTAATATAGCCACTAACATGGCTTATAAGCAGCACAATTTTCTTTACACCAGTGATCAAGTGCGTGCGCTTGATCGTCTCGCTATTGAGCAAGGTGGCATCTCT
>JBBWVS010000069.1:0-8427 GCA_050256335.1 Gammaproteobacteria bacterium
AGTGCGGACAAGGCAGCGCCATTACTGCAAAACGCCATTCGAGAGGAAAAAGTGTTATTAAGAGGACTGCCTTCTGCAAATACAATAGGAATATCACCAAGCTTTGTAATCACCGAACAACAAATAGACGCTATAGTTACTGCTGTTGTTAATGGAGCCGCCAAAGTTCAAGAAAAGTTTGGAATTTAGGTTTTAACTGAAAACAAAACTTAATAACTAAAGTCTCATTATTTAGCAAAGCATTAATGATGTATTAGTTAGATTGCAATAAAATTCTGGTTGAGGGATAGTTATTGTCAAAATTCCTACACCTTGTATCAATTCAGAAATTAATGCTGGCAGTCAAGTGTCGAATCACTAATCATTTTATCTATTTTTTTCGTAAAACAATCCATAAAAAAATATTGGTTTACGCAATTTATCATTGATAAATTCAACAAAACTTATTAAATGTGCATAGATTTCATCTTCTATTACATAATATAAACCCCATATATATTTACTCTTGCATACGATTTTAATACTTAATACTTTATTTATTAAAAATATAACATATATTCTATTTTAGAATAAAAAGAATATGTATAATCAAGATTAACTTTTTTTCAATCCTGACAAGGAAGTTAACTATTAAAGGGAAAAAATGTTAAATATATGTTTAATAGGGGCTGGCCGAATTGGCGTTGTACACGCTAAAGCTATTGCAACACAAGAGAAAGCCACTCTATATTCAGTGGTAGATTTTATTCCACAAGCAGCTCAACAATTATCTGACAAGTACGGTGCTAAAAATCAAACTCTAGATCAAGCGTTTGATGACAATACAATTGATGCTTTTATTATTGCCAGCAGTACCGCTACTCATTCTGATTTAATAGAGCGATGCGCCCAAATTAAAAAACCAGTTTTTTGCGAGAAACCGATTGACTTAAGTGTTGAAAGGGCTGTTAAGTGCACTAAGATTGTGGAACAAAGTGGTATTGTTTGCATGATAGGTTTTAACAGACGCTTTGACCCGCATATCGTCAGTCTAAAGCATAAAATTGATGAAAATCTTATCGGTTCAGTTCAATCTCTGATGATTAATTCCCGGGATCCAGAGCCACCTGCAACTGAATACATAGCCACTTCAGGCGGTTTATTTTTTGACATGATGATTCATGATTTTGACATGGCTTGTTGGTTACTAAATGATAAGCCAAATAAAATATATGTTGCTGCAAGCACTGTAGATGAAGGTATTGCTAGTTGTGGGGACGTGGATACTGCCAGTGTCATATTAACAACCAAAAGCGGTGCGATTGCAACCATTATTAACGGCCGTCAAGCGGCCTTTGGCTATGATCAGCGGATTGAAGTATTTGGACAAACAGGAATGCTGCAAGTTCAAAACGTGTTGGAAGACAGTGTGGTATTAAGCAATGCACAAGGCATTAATCAAGCCAAAGCAAAGAACTTTTTCATGCAAAGGTATGTCGAAGCATTTCACAATGAGTTAGTCCACTTTATTGACTCAGTTCAATCGGGCGTTAAACCAAGCGTTAGTATTGAAGACGGCTTACTAGCGATGCAAATTGCACAAGCAGCGAATGAATCGCTTGCAACTGGCAAAGCTATAGACTTGTAAACCGCCTCATCAGGAAATAGTTATGGCACCACAAAATATTAACGAATTAAACGCTTTATTGCAGGACACACACGCCAATTTAAGCAAAAAAATGCAATTAATAGCCTTTTATATTATTGATCAACCTCAACACATCGCACTAAATACACTGGCGGTGATTGCTGATGATATTGGTGTGTTTCCTTCAACATTGGTTCGCTTCGCCAAGCATATAGGCTTCGGTGGCTTTTCAGAATTACAGGAGCTATTTAAGGTGCAAATTGCCCAATCCGGAATTAACTACCGTCAACGTATCACAGACGTTAAAAAAATCACTGAAAGTGACATGAGTACGAGTAGTGAGAGCATATTCCATGATATTGTTGGTCGTAATATTATTGCAACCAAACTGTTGTCTGAGCACATAGAAGTGGCACTGATAGAAAACTCGGTAAAAGCCTTGTGTGCTGCCGATGAAGTTATTGTGTGTGGCGTCAATAGAGCACACCCAGTGGCGATTTATTTTCATTACATGTTAAATAATTTAGGCATTCGTTGCAGAATTGCCGATGATACAAGCGGGAGCACCGCCCTTTCGCATTGGTTTAGTGATAAATCTGTATTAATTGCTATTACCTATAACCCCTATTCTACGGTTACAACTCAAGCTGTAAAGACAGCAAAAAAATCGAATGCAAAGGTTATCCTTCTAACCGATACAAAGCTAAACCCTGTGGCAAATCTTGCAGATTATTTATTTACAATACATGAGGCAGAGGTTCATACATTTAGATCTTTGGGTGCAACGCTGTGCCTTGCGCAGGCAATATGCGTATCCATTGGGTACAATCAACAAGGAGAGCTACCATGACACTTTTATCACGCCCAAAATCCAACCTTGATAGTTGTTATCAAAACATTACACCTGAAACAGCAAATTGGAAATATGTGGGGTTTCAAGCACACGAATTAACGCCAGAGCAAGATTTAAATTGGTATGCCGAAGATGTTGAATCCTGTCTTGTTATCCTGTCAGGTAAGGCAGATATTACGATAAATGGCCAGACTTTTTATAATGTTGGCGACAGAATGAGTGTTTTTGAAGATAAGAAACCACATGCTGTATACGCACCCAATAAAAGTCAAATATCCATCAAGGCTTTAACAAAACTCGAGTTGGCCGTTGCAACAGCGCCGGGCTTTGGAAATTATCCTGCTAGATGGATAAAGCCAGAGCAAATGTCGTACGAAGCTCGGGGTGAAGGCAGTAATACGAGATACATTTGTAACATTTTGCCGGAACAAGACAACGCCGATAGTTTGTTGGTGGTTGAAGTCAAAACGCCCGCTGGAAATTGGTCTAGCTATCCACCCCATAAACACGACTCCGACAATCCCCCAGAAGAATCTTATTTAGAAGAAACGTACTATCACCGAATTAACCCTCCGCAAGGCTTTGTTTTTCAGCGGGTATATACCGATGATTTATCCATTGATGAGACTATGGCTGTGGAAGACAAGTGCGTCGTCATGGTACCCCGCGGCTATCACCCTGTTGGCGTACCCTATGGATACGACTCCTACTATTTAAATGTGATGGCCGGACCAAAGCGTCAGTGGATTTTTAAGAACCACCCCGATCATCAGTGGATATTGGATAAATAATGAAGGAACTGGATATTATCTGTTTGGGTCGTGCAGCAGTTGATTTATACGGAAAACAGATTGGATCTACCTTAGAAGATATGGGTAGTTTCGCAAAGTATCTGGGCGGATCATCCGCAAATATTGCTTATGGCTGTGCCAAACTTGGTCTCAAATCAGCGATGCTCACTCGAGTTGGTGATGAGCATATGGGGCGCTTTGTTCGTGAAGAATTAGCAAGAGTCGGTGTTAATGTTTCACATGTTATTACTGATAAAGAGCGCTTAACAGGCTTGGTTGTCTTAGGAATACAAGACAAAGAAACCTTTCCACTTATCTTTTACCGACAAGATTGTGCCGATATGGCCATTAATCAAAATGATTTCACCCCTGAATTTATTGCCAGCAGTCAAGCTCTTTTGATTACTGGAACACATTTTTCGACAGAAAATACTTACCAAGCAAGCCTGAAAGCTATTGAATACGCTAAAGCTGGCAACACAAAAGTTATTGTTGATATCGACTATCGACCCGTACTATGGGGGCTCACTGGATTGGGTGATGGCGAATCTCGGTTTGTGTCAAGCGAAGATGTAAGCCAACACTTGCAAACGATACTGCCCTATTGCGATGTCATTGTTGGCACTGAAGAGGAAATTCATATTGCTGGTAGCAGTGAAGATACAATCACAGCTTTAAAACAAATTCGCAAACTGTGTGGCGCCATGATTGTATTAAAGCTAGGGCCCTTAGGATGCACAATAATTAATGGAGATATCCCAAATTGCACAACCGACTTTGAAATTATCCAAGGTGAGAAAGTCGAAATACTCAATGTGCTCGGAGCAGGTGATGCCTTCCTAGCAGGATTTATGCGCGGCTATTTAAGAAACGAACACCACAATAAAAGTGCCGTCTATGCAAATGCCTGTGGCGCACTGGTGGTCTCTCGCCATGGTTGCGCGCCAGCGATTCCAAGCGAAAAGGAGTTGTTCTACTATTTGGATAATGCCCATAAGATAATAAATCCAAGCCAAGATAAAGCTCTTAATCACTTACATAGAGTCGGCATGAGAAGGAAAACACCAACACAAATTTTTGCACTAGCGTTTGACCATCGAAAGCAATTTTATGATTTGGCAATTGAGTGTGATATGGATTCTAAACATATAAGTACATTAAAGAAACTATTGGTGCGCTCGGTTGAACAAGCCATCGATAAAACCAATATTTCAGAGGAAAATGCGGGTGTGTTAATTGATGATACTTATGGCGAAGATGCACTTCACTCTATTGCCGGAAGACCTTGGTGGGTTGCAAGACCAGTAGAATTACCCAGCTCTTGCCCATTAGAGTTTGAAGGTGGTGGCTCTATTGGATCAAAACTACAGTCTTGGCCATTAGCACACGTTGTCAAGTGCTTGGTTTTTTATCATCCAGACGATCCACATGATCTCAGACTTAAACAAGAGAGGCAGCTCAAAGACTTATACCTTGCCTGTGTTCAAAGTGGGCATCAGTTGCTACTAGAGGTCATTCCTCCAGCAAAATATAAAGATGATGTCTCTACTATACCTCGAACACTAAAGAGATTTTATCACCTTGGAATAAAACCAGATTGGTGGAAATTGCCAGCACTTGAAGATAAATCTTGGCAATTGGTTAGCGATATTCTATTTAGCCATGACCCACATTGCCAAGGGGTATTATTGTTAGGATTATCAGCACCCATGGAAATTGTGAAAGAATCTTTTACTATCGCCTCAAAATACGAAATTTGCAAAGGTTTTACTGTCGGTAGAACACTTTTTTACGAACCAGCGAAACAATGGATGCAGCAGCAAATAAACGATCAAGAGTTTGTAAGTTCTGTAGCTGATAATTACATAGAACTCATAGAAGCTTGGCATGATTGTAAAGGCATAAAGATCCGATGAAAACGATTAGACTCACTATGGCACAAGCTGTAATTAAATTTTTATCAGCTCAACATATCAATATTGATAATGAAATTCAACCTATATTTGCTGGAGTTTTTGCCATTTTTGGGCATGGTAATGTAGCAGGACTGGGGCAAGCATTAGATCAATATCAGGATCAACTCCCTACCTTTCGCGCCCACAATGAGCAGGGAATGGTTCATGCGGCTGTGGCTTATGCCAAAGCGAATGCAAGGCAGAGAATGATGGTGTGCACCAGCTCAATTGGTCCAGGTGCAACAAATATGCTAACTGCTGCTGCATTAGCTCATGTCAATAGATTGCCGGTCTTATTATTGCCTGGAGATTACTTTGCAAGTCGCACACCCGATCCAGTTTTGCAGCAATTAGAGAATTTTTCAGACCCCACTATTAGTGTTAATGATTGCTTTAAAACTGTCAGTCGGTATTTTGACCGAATTATGAGACCTGAACAAATAATCAATAGTTTGCCTGTTGCCATTCAAACATTATTGGACCCCGAACACTGTGGGCCAGTAACTTTGTCACTACCCCAGGATGTACAAGCAGAAGCATTTGATTACCCGGACGACTTTTTTGCCAAACGCGTTCACACTATCCGTCAAATAGCGTTTGATAAAACCGAGTTAGACAGAGCCATTACTGTTTTATTGAAAGCTAAAAAACCTCTAATCATTGCTGGTGGTGGTGTTCATTATGCAAAAGCCACTGAAACATTACAACAATTTTCAGAACAACACAATATACCCGTTGCAGAAACCCAAGCAGGCAAGGGCGCATTGAGCTGGGATCACCCTAATTATGTTGGCGCTATTGGGGTTACGGGTGCTGATGCAGCTAATAATATGGCACAACAAGCGGATGTTATATTGGCTATTGGCACGCGCTTACAGGACTTTACCACGGGCTCTCGAACTCTATTTGCCAACAAAAAACTCAAATTATTGCAGCTAAACGTTGGCCGTTTTGATGCTATAAAACATAATGCATTACCACTGTGTGGTGATGCTAAGCTAGGTATTCTACAACTGGGTAAACACTTATCAACTTGGAAGGCGCCAGAAAAATGGCTTGCATTTGGGCAAAAAGAAATTGCAACGTGGAATGAATACTACGATGAGATCACCGCAATTAATAACCCTTCGAACACGCAAAATAATTTGCCCACCGATGCGCAGGTATTAGGTGAAATCAAACGCCATGGAAAACCCGGTGATATTATTGTTTGTGCTGCTGGTGGCTTGCCTGGTGAGATGCATAAACTATGGCGAACAGAGCAAGTAGGTGGTTATCATGTTGAATATGGCTATTCCTGTATGGGATACGAAATAGCCGGAGGATTGGGTGTGAAAATGGCAGAACCCAACCGAGAAGTGATTGTGGTTGTTGGCGACGGCTCATACTTAATGCTTAACTCCGAATTAGCCACTAGCGTCATGCTAGGTCACAAAATAATAGTGATTGTGTTGGATAATCGAGGTTTTGCTTGTATTAATCGCCTGCAAAATGCAACCGGCAACCGTTCATTTAATAATTTATTAAAAGACTGTCAAAGTGTTGATGACGGACATCCAGAAATTAATTTTGCCATGCACGCAAAAGCGCTTGGAGCAGAATCTGAGAAAATTAATAACATAGAAGAACTTGCAACAGCACTTGATCGTGCCCGATTATCATCAAAATCTTACCTCATATGTCTAGATACAGATTCTCATGAAATTAGCCCGAAAGGCGGAAGTTGGTGGGATGTGGCTGTGGCAGAAGTATCGCCTAATGCAAAAAGCGGTAGTATTTATCAGTCCTACCAAAGCGCAAAAACAAAACAACCGTATTAAGGAAGAAAAATGAGTATAAAAATTGGTGTCAACCCGATTGCATGGACTAACGACGATATGCCAGAATTGGGACGAGATACAACCCTAGAGCAGTGTTTACAAGAGGGCAAAAAAGCGGGATATTCCGGCTTTGAATTAGGATCAAAATTTCCCCGTCAAGCCGATGTTTTACGACCTATTTTGGAAAAACATGACTTGGATTTAGTTTCAGGTTGGTTCAGTGGTCAATTACTAAATCGGAGTCTTGACGAAGAGATAAAAAGTATTGATCCACATTTACAATTACTTAAAACGCTTGGCTCAAAGGTTATGGTGTATTGCGAAGTGAGCTCTTGTATTCATGGAAGAAGAGACGTGCCGCTTTCTCAGCGCCCAGTTATGAATGAAAAACAATGGCAGGAATGGACAGAAAATCTAAATGCATTAGCAAAATATACGCTATCTCAAGGGGTCCAGCTAGCTTACCACCACCATATGGGGACAGTTATTCAAACTCAGGAAGAAGTAGAAAAACTAATGAAAATGACGACCCCAGATCTTGGGTTATTATTAGACACCGGGCATTTATTATTTAGTGGCGGAGAGCCGCTAACAATTTACAAAAAATACAGTGAACGAATTAACCACATTCATTGCAAAGATATACGTAAAGATATATTGCACAAAGCATTGAATGAAGACTTGAGTTTTCTTGATGCTGTTTTAAACGGTGTATTCACAGTACCCGGCGACGGCTGCATAGACTACAAAAGCTTATTTGAACAAATATATCAGACAAATTATCAGGGCTGGGTAGTTGTTGAAGCAGAGCAAGACCCTGACATAGCCCACCCCCTAACGTATGCAGAAATGGGATATAACAATATCAAACAATATTGTCAATCGAGTGGAATCAAGATTAATAAAACAACATAGACATATGGCACCAAAAAAACATATGTTCTAAGCCAGGACAATAGTTGATCTAATTTTTTATTGATCTATGGGTATCATTGATAGAAATTATTATTGAGCCATCAATAATTGTTTCGTATAATGACAAAAGTCATCAAATGGCAAATGAATGAACATAGCAACATTACATCGTTAACGGCGCTGCCAAAGTTCAAGAGAAATTTGGCATTTAGATTTCAATGAAAGTTAAATCAAATAGTGAATTTTTTTTTATAACAGAGATAATAATTTTCAACTATTTACGATTAAGGTGTATATTGTCGACAAAATTAAACTTAGGTAATTTACATGTCTATTAACTACTTACAACACATCATTAACGGCGAAAGCATAAAGGGCACTTGCGGACGAGATTTTGACATCTACAATCCTGCAACAGGCGAAGTAACAACAAAAATTACTGGCGCAAGCGCAAGTGATACCGCGA
>JBBWVS010000070.1:0-4443 GCA_050256335.1 Gammaproteobacteria bacterium
GGTTTGATAATCGTTTTCTTTTTATATTGTTTAGGTGTTTGTTTGGTTTGATTAGTAAACCAGCGAATAAATGCTGAAGGCTCTGTATAGCCTAGCGAATAAGCCGCCCTTTTAGAAGAGTAGTTATCACTCAGCATTGACTTCGCTTTTTTGAGTTTGAAGTTATTTAAACTTTGACGAAAGGTTGTTTGATGTCTGGCAAGTGCTCTTCGTAGAGTGTTTTCACTGTGGCCTAAAAGATTGGAGACCTCGTTGATGTTGATATTGCTATAGTGGTTTTCATAGTTATTGAAAATGGATTCAAGCCTATTAACAATATTACCCTCACTGGCTTGTTGGGCAATTTTTTCTTTTGCCATAATTTCGAGCAAATTCACCAGCTTTGAGTTGGCGGTTGGATTTGTTTTTAGTGAAACCTCATTCGTTAGTACAATCGAGGTGTGATTGCTTTCAAAGGCAATGGGGCAGTAAAAAAGTGAACGAATAATGCTGAGATCTTGAGTTGTCTTTATTTTTGTTGTCAATCTTTTAATGGGGTGGTGCATCGATTGGATAAAAGTAGCAAAAACAGACAAACACAGGTTTTCGTATAAATTAGAGTGCTCAATAAGTGCATCGGCAACAAAGTGGATTTCAAAAGTATCTGTTTTTTGAACAAGGCCAAGGTTTATCCCTTCTAGTTCAAGATTGATATAGGATTGAAGCAATTGAAAACTCTCTATTAAATTAGGAGAATACAAGGAAATCATTCCTAGAATCTCTGAATAATTTGGCCGAATTTGTGCCATTCGAGCGTAATTGAGAGATATTAATTCACTTTTAAACACGTTCTCCGCCTCAATGAAAAAATGTAAGAACAAATCAAGTGGTAGGGTTAGATTGTGATTAGCTAAAATGGCTGGAGAGATGCCAATTCTTTGGCAGATTTCATTCACCTCTTCAGGATAGAGATACTGTAAACGAGAGATTGATCGCCAAACGGTGCTATGAATATTCATCTGTTATTGTTATTAATAAAGTGTTAATTATTAGTAATATTATGTTAATTATATACTGACAGTGAAAAGCTATAATTTTTTTCATAGCGGGATGAGAGTTCCTCGCAAACAGTTACAAGGATTGATTAGGAGATAGAAATGACCTTCACGGGCGATAAGTTGTACCAAAATTTACTTAAACCTCTTAAAGTTGGCAACCTTTCGATTAAAAATCGGGTGCTGATGGGGTCCATGCATACTGGTATGGAAGATGAGCGAAATGGCTTTGCCGGCATGGCGGCTTTCTATGCTGCCCGCGCTCGGGGAGGTGTTGGAATTATCGTTACTGGAGGTTTCGCTCCTAACAGAGCTGGCTGGGTAAAGCCTTTTGCGGAAAAATTATCAAATCGAAAAGAGGCAAAAAAACATCACCTTATAACAGGCGCTGTACACGCCGAGGGCGGCCTGATATGTATGCAAATTCTGCATGTGGGGCGATACGGTTATCACCCATTTACTGTATCTGCTTCAGCGATTAAATCTCCCATTACTCCGTTTAAGCCAAGAGCATTATCAAATCGAGGTGTTCTTAGCACAATTAAGGATTTTGTAAAATGCGCCACTTTAGCTCAGGAGGCGGGTTACGACGGTGTTGAAATTATGGGCTCAGAAGGGTATTTAATCAATCAGTTTATTTCAACACACACCAATAAACGCACAGATGAATGGGGCGGTAGCTATGAGAATCGCATTCGTTTAGCCTTGGAAATTGTGCGTCAAACACGTGCAGCTGTTGGCCCAGATTTCATTCTTATTTTTAGACTTTCAATGCTTGATTTGATCGAAAAAGGCAGTACTTGGGAAGAAGTTGTGTTGTTGGCTAAAGCCCTTGAAAATGCTGGCGTGAGCATGATTAGCACCGGTATTGGTTGGCATGAGGCACGTATTCCAACCATTGCTGCAATGGTGCCCAGGGCGAGTTTTACTTGGGTTACGAAAAAATTGCGCGAAGAGGTCTCGGTGCCGTTGATTACCTGTAATCGAATAAATACACCAGAAATTGCTGAGGAGGTCTTGTCTCGGGGTGATGCAGATATGGTGTCGATAGCACGACCATTTTTGGCCGACCCTGAATTCGTTAATAAGGCGAGGGATGGACGGGCAGACGAAATTAATACTTGTATTGGCTGTAATCAGGCTTGTTTGGATCACGTGTTTGAAGGAAAGCGCTGTAGTTGCTTGGTTAATCCTCAGGCATGTCATGAGTTGGATTTAGTCTATCAAAAAACATTAAACAAAAAACGAGTGGCTGTGGTTGGCGCTGGTCCAGCGGGTTTGGCTTGTGCAACAGTGGCTGCAGAGTGCGGGCACGAAGTAATTTTATATGAGACAGCACATGAGATTGGTGGTCAGTTCAACATGGCCAAATTGGTGCCTGGCAAAGAAGAGTTTTATGAAACGCTGCGCTATTATAAAAAACGGTTAGAAGTGCTCAATGTTGATCTTCGACTTGGAGAGCAAGCCAATCTGGATAAAATTAAAGCAGAAAATTTTGACGAAGTAATTATTGCAGCAGGTATTTTACCAAGAGAGCCGGGAATTGCCGGCCAAGATCATCCAAGTGTGCTGACTTATATTGATGTTTTGAGAGGAAACAAGTCAGTAGGTGAGCGAGTGGCGGTGATTGGTGCTGGCGGTATTGGTTTTGATATTTGCGAGTTTTTATCCCATGATGACGATCAATCAAGTGTTGATATTAACGCTTTTCTGGAGAAATGGGGTATTGATGGCAAGCATGAAACAAGGGGCGGTGTTGCAGGTGTTGAATCCAAGATTGCTACTTCATCGCGCCAGATAACTATGCTGCAACGTAAAAAGACACGTTTGGGGGCAGGCTTAGGAAAAACAACTGGTTGGATTCATCGCACCAGTCTAAGAGCAAAAAATATCACAATGGTGGCTGGTGCTCAATATGGAAAAATTGATGATGAAGGTTTACATTACTCGCTAGACGGAGCTACTCATGTGCTGGCGGTTGATACGATAGTACTGTGTACCGGTCAACTGCCGCTTCGTGATTTACATGTCGAATTAGAAAAAAATGGAATTTCTTCGCATTTAATTGGTGGTGCCGACGTTGCGGTTGAGCTTGATGCAAAACGAGCAATAAATCAAGGCTCGCGATTAGCGGCCTCGCTTTAACTTTAAATAAGAGGACCTAATATGAAAATTAATACAATTGAAAGATGGCACCGCATTCTTGAAACTACAAATTTGGAGGGCCTAAGTGACTTGTTGGCAGATGATGCTGTTTTTCATTCGCCAGTCATGCATACACCTCAAGTAGGTAAGGCGTTAGTGCAGCAGTATTTGGGCGCGGCTTTTCTTATGTTTAATCAATATCCCTTTAAATATGTACGCGAGATAATCAGTGGCAATGAAGCGGTGCTTGAGTTCGAAGTCGAAATGGATGGCTTGTATGTTAATGGCGTTGACATTATCACTTGGAATGATGATGGTCAGATTACCGACTTTAAAGTTATGTTACGACCGCTTAAGGCTATCCATCTAGTACAAGAGAAAATGTTAGCGCAGCTGCAGGCAAAGTGAGGTCGAAGAGTGTGGATATGTTTGATTTATAATGCGCTCGAACGGTAGCCAGTACAGTGCATGCTTAGCTGATAACGCAAAAATTCATTATTGAAATGTGCGTGTGATAAAGTGTTAATTTATTGTAATATTATGTTAATTATAGTTTGAAGATGGATGACTATAATTTTTATTAGAGCTTGCTCCGTCAACTATCAAGGCAAACACCAATGACCGAATATTTAAATTATGTAATTCAACATCCATGCTTAACGTTAATTGCAGTTTTTGCACTGACTTTATTATTATTGGCTAAAACTCAAACAAAGCTTTCATACCTTTGGCTTTTGAACGTGATTTTTGTTGTGCCTCTCGCTCTTGAAACAGGGTTGTTGAGTATTCAAATATTGATGGGTATTGTGTTGTTCTTGGGTATTTTTATTGTTCCAGGTATCAGAAAACTATTATTTACCAAGCCGTTATTTAGGTTAATGCGTAAAGCGCTGCCGCCAATTGGTGAAACAGAAAGAATAGCACTAGAAGCAGGAGATGTCTGGTGGGATGCTGAACTTTTTCAAGGCAATCCTAACTGGAGTGAGTTATCAAACCTTAAGGCGATGGAGCTCACCGAAGAAGAGCAAAGCTTTGTTGATAATGAAGTGAAAGCATTGTGCTCTATGGTTAACTCTTATGAACTCTCCACACTAAATGACTTGCCGAAAGAAGTTTGGCAATACATTGCCGACAACGGTTTTTGGGCGATCAATATTGCTAAAAAATATGGCGGCAAGGGCTTCTCTCATTACGCACACGCGATAATTGTTGGAAAAGTTTCCTCTATTGCCGGGGTTTTGGGTATTTCGGTAATGGTTCCAAA
>JBBWVS010000071.1:0-1802 GCA_050256335.1 Gammaproteobacteria bacterium
ACATCTTCTAACCAAATACCTTTTTCCCCATGGCTTTTAACTAATGCTTTCATTGAGTAACTCCTTGTTTGATGAGTTAAAATTAATACGCCAACAACGGCTGTTTGTTTATGTGACTATTTTAATTAATGCACCCTTGTACTTTGGATTAATTTTTGAGCCATACTGAGAATAATTCAATTAAAAACCACATAATAATTTCCGTTTTACCCATTGAATACCCTTAGAATGGCCATCCAATAGTATTTAGAATACTAAGCATAACTCAACACAATCACAAATTTGTTGAGTTATTTCCTTGACTTACACATCATTCTAAAAGACAGTCAACTAGTAGTGTCCGTTATGGAAAAAGCCTATTCGTAGTGGATTTTAATAGTTCATTTTGATTCTTATATAGCTTTTGTGTGCTCTGATTTATTTGGTATCATCTATGATTAATTAATCTAATACGTGAATTGATCACCATAGGATAAAGAATGAGACTAAATAAAGCATCAATTGCCCTAACATTATCATTAGCGATTTCAGGTACTTCTCAAGCGGGTTTTTTCGACAATCTTTTTAACTTCGGCCAAGAAAGTGCAGGTAGCGTTGTCGAGGGAACAACATCGGCTGTTAAAAGCGTAGGTAGCACCATTGCTAATTCTGCCAGCTTTATTACCTCAAACCTCACCGAACTTAAAATCAAATCCAAACTCGGTGATAGTGATGCAGAGTACGCCTTAGCAGTTATCTACGATACTGGTAACGGCGTTGAAGTCGATAAAGCAAAAGCAGTCGACTTGTATGAAGACGCCGCCAATGGTGGTGTTATGTTAGCGCAATTTGCTTTAGCACAAAAATACGACAAAGGCGAAGGGGTTGCGCAAAACGACCAAAAAGCCTTGCAACGATACTTGGAAGCCGCCGAACAAGGCTATGCCAGAGCGCAATACGACGCCGCGGTTAAATACGATAACGGCGTAGGCACGCTTGAAGATAATACGTTAGCACTGCAATGGTATCAAAAAGCAGCCGAACAAGGGCATATTGAGGCTCAGTACAGTGCTGGACAACTGCTTTTAAAAGGTGAAGGCGTAGAGGCTGATTCAGCAGCAGCAAAATGGTTGCTGTCAGCTGCAAAAAAAGGGCATACCAACGCCCAAATTGCGATGGGCTCACTGTATATGAATGCAACGGGTGTCGATCACAACTTAGACGAAGCCTTGGCTTGGTTTACTGAAGCCAACGACCAGCAAGGTATTACCTCTACTCAGTACAAAATTGCTCTTTCCCTATCAGGTATTGATGACAAAAAATCCTTTGAATGGCACTTTAAAGCAGCTGAAAAAGGCCATACTGCATCGCAGAATGCTGTAGCAAGTATGTACGACACTGGCACGGGTGTTGCGCTTGACCACTTTAATGCAATCGAATGGTATCACGAGGCAGGTAATAGCGAGGGGGTGACCCAATCTCAAAATAATTTGGCAAAGTCCTACGCAGATAGAAGTGAATTTGAAAATGCAATTGTTTGGTATGAAAAGGCAGGGAATCAAGGTGGTATTACAGCCTCACAAAATAGCTTTGGTGATGCATTAACTGCCAGTGGAGAATTTGAAAATGCAATTGTTTGGTACGAGAAATCCGACAATCAAGACGGTATCGTTACAGCTCAGATCAGCATTGCCAAATCATTATTAGGTAAAGATGATGACCAGGCTTTAGCTTGGTTCTTGGAGGCCAAAGACACAGCAGGCATCTTAGAGTTCGCAAACTCGCAACTTGGGGTGGACAATTATAAAGCCCTCCAGTGGTTT
>JBBWVS010000072.1:0-21861 GCA_050256335.1 Gammaproteobacteria bacterium
ATTATTGATAATTTTGTCAAAATAAGCAACTGGATTAAGTGTCTCCTCATCTCTATAAAGCCCTACCACGCTAACTTTTGCGTTTGGTACAAGTCGCAACACGCCGTCCAACATTCCTAAACCTGCCCTTAATATAGGCACTACAGTCAGTTTTTTGCCGCTCAACATTTGCGCTTTAATAGGCTCGCCCTGCCAACCATCTATGAAACAAACCTGCAAAGGCAAATTTCGACAAGCTTCATAGGTTAATAAAGTTGCCACCT
Source organism: Gammaproteobacteria bacterium (assembly GCA_050256335.1). GTDB lineage: Bacteria > Pseudomonadota > Gammaproteobacteria > PS1 > Pseudothioglobaceae > Pseudothioglobus. The sequence goes on from JBBWVS010000072.1 coordinate 264, forward strand.
CATTAGCCAATTCACGAAATTGCTTAGTGCTTATTCCAGCTTGACGTAATAAGGCAATTTTGTGCGCTATCAATGGGTGTTCTATAGCATTCACAGCCATGATTTATCCTTAAAATAATCTAGTGTGGCGAAAGTTTAACATGAGCTTGACCATATTCATTTTAAATTCAAAAAATTACCTTGTGATTCACGTAAAGTTGAACTAGACACATGGTATCTTATTCCCCTATGAAAACAGACTCTCCCTTTATTATTGCTGGCCGTTCATTTCATTCCAGATTACTTGTTGGATCAGGCAAATACAAAGATTTAGAAGAAACTCGTTTAGCAACCGAAGCCTCGGGCGCTGAAATTATAACCGTCGCAATAAGACGCACCAACATTGGCCAAAATGCCAACGAAGAAAGTCTACTCGATGTTATTTCGCCAGAAAAATACACCATTCTGCCAAATACTGCGGGTTGTTATAACGCCAAAGATGCTGTACGCACGTGCATGCTCGCCCGAGAATTACTGGATGGTCGCAATCTGGTTAAACTGGAAGTTTTGGGCGACGAAAAAACCCTTTATCCAAATATTGTTGAAACAATCAATGCGGCCAAAATACCAACGAAGAAAGTCTGCTCGATGTTATTTCGACAGAAAAATACACGATCCTACCAAATACTGCAGGCTGCTACAACGCCAAAGACGCTGTTCGCACTTGCATGCTCGCAAGAGAGCTATTAGATGGTCACAATTTAGTCAAACTTGAAGTCTTGGGCGATGAGAAAACGCTTTACCCTAATATCGTTGAGACACTTGATGCCGCTAGAACGCTGGTTAATGACGGTTTCGATGTTATGGTCTACACCTCAGACGATCCAATTGTTGCTAAAGAACTCGAAGAGATTGGCTGTTGCGCCATTATGCCGCTCGCCTCCCTAATTGGCTCAGGCCAAGGCATCGCCAACCCATACAATATCAAGCTGATTAAAGATCAAGCCAACGTTCCCGTATTGGTTGATGCCGGTATTGGTTGTGCGAGTGATGCGGCCAAAGCAATGGAGCTCGGCTGTGATGGCGTTTTGATGAACTCCGCCATTGCCAATGCGGATGACCCACTACTGATGGCAAGCGCTATGCAACACGCCGTCAAAGCGGGTCGTGAGTCTTACCTTGCTGGCAGGATGATGAAAAAAGCTTACGCCTCAGCGTCCTCACCGTTGGAAAACATAATCTAGCCAGACTGCAACAAGTCTTGATCTGGGTCCGGATGCAAATTGTGATGCAGCATCAATACTGTATCACACGCAATATTATTAAAGCTTGACCAAGTATCTTCCCACTGCCTTTGCTTGCAGTATTTTTTGATAAGCTTGTTGAATTTCATCAAGCGATATTTCATCCACTAATTCGTTCAGAGTATCGATCTTAAACTCATTGGCAATTTTTTCCCAGACCTGCGTTTTTTTATCGAGTGAAGCCTCAACTGAATCAATTCCAATCAGTCTAACACCTCTCAAAATAAAAGGGAATACATTGGTATTCAGTGAAATAGAGGCCACCAATCCACAACACGTAACAACCCCATCATACTTAACTTGTTTTAAGGCTTCAGCTAGTATATTGCCACCAACCGTATCAACCACTCCTGCAAACCTTTCTTTACCCATTGGTCTTTTGTTTTCCACATCAAACTCTTTTCTCAGGATGACTTCTTGAGCGCCAAGAGTTTTTAAGTAACCGACTTGTTGCTCTTTCCCAGAAAGCGCAATGACATCAAATCCAAGTTTGGATAAAATTGCTACAGAAATACTGCCAACGCCACCGGTAGCACCTGTAACCAGCACTTCACCACTTGTGATGCCGTTATTTATAAGTTCATTGATACTTAAAGCGGCTGTTAAACCAGCCGTTCCATAAATCATTAATTCCCTTAAAGAGATATTATTTGGTTTCTTGATTAACCAAGCCTCTGGAACGGTTACAAATTCACTATGTCCGCCATTTGTGTTCATTCCTAAATCATAACCAGTCATGAAAACTTCATCGCCGGGATGAAATGCGTCTGATCTGGATTCAGCAACAATGCCACTGACATCAATACCTGTCACATGTGGAAAAACTCTTGTCACGCCCGGATTACCTATTGCACTTAAAGCATCTTTATAATTTAATGATGAATAAGAAGTTTTAATTAAAACTTGACGCTCTGCTAAAACAGGCTTTTCAATTTCTTTAACACTGGTTGTAAATTTTTTATCTTCGATTTTTTCCACTACAAAAGCTTTCATATTTTCCGTCTCGAGTTTTAGATATTTTATTTTAGCTTAGATGATGTATGATTGTAAGAACTTACTTTTTAGTAAGGTACTATACTTTTTGAAACTATACGATTTCAAAGAAAAACATGAATAAAAGCATAAATACAGAATTTGAGAAATGTCCGGTTGAAACCTCCATTGATGTCTTAGCAGGAAAATGGAAAATATTAATACTATGGTATTTATTATCAGGAACAAAAAGATTTAATGAATTGCAAAAACTACTCCCAAGAACCACACAAAAGATGTTAATTCAAAAACTTAGGGAGCTAGAAAAGGACGGTATAGTTCATAGAGAGGTTTATCCGGTTGTACCTCCAAAAGTTGAATACTCGCTGACATCTTACGGGCAAAGCCTTAAGCCGATATTAAAAACACTTTATTTATGGGGCGAAATACACAAAGAAAAAAATTCTTAATTATTTAGTTGCGACAATACATGACAATATCCAAGCCTGCTAATGCTGTTCACCCAGTAACCCTGACGGCTGTGGATCGAGCGACTGAGTAGTGGAAAACAATGGCGAAATTCATTGACGAGTCATTATTAGCATCATTCCAATACGATCACTTAGCCGGCAAAGTCAGGACATAGGCTAGACTTAAACTTACCCAGCCCTCTAACTCCTCATCAGACTCAAAACCCTCTGGCTCAACATAGATAAACCCAGTCAATGCCCTGCCTGTGAAGTCCATTTCCTTTACGAACGGCTCTTTTAATACAACTTCGTATTGAGCCTTGCCGACACGAACCATTAACTGATCATTAATAACACCACAAGCCATATGGCCGTGCACCATAAAGCCTAAACTACCAAACATTTTCCTTTCGATTGAGAAAGGGATGATCTCAAATAACTCCCTTAAACGCTCAGCGGTGCCTTCGTCATAAGCCATTCATATTAAGCCATTACCAAAATAATGTCTATCTTATCGTTTTTTACAAACCGTCAATGTATCAATTTAATATTTATTGGATAGCTCACCGTAAGCTAACAAGTTTTCGGGATAAAATCATTGAATATTCATCATTGGTGTAACCTAATGATTACCCCTAGAAAGAACAAAACCTCAAATCTTCCACCTCAATCTCGAGCCTGGATAGTGGCTTTTTGGCAAGGAACTTGTCGAATGGTCATTAAAACCTTTTATAGGCGTTTCGAGGTCACAGGTCACGAGAAGATCCCCGACGGGGTCGGTATCATATTCTGCGCCAATCATGCCAACGCACTGGTTGACCCAATTGTTATACAAGCCGCAACCACAAAGCACATTCACCCTTTGGCACGCAGTGGTCTATTTGAAACGCCATTGCTCAAAAACATGCTTAAAATGCTTGATGCCGTGCCTATATACAGGGCTCAGGATCCCGGTAATAAAATGACACAAAACGTGGATTCATTCGTTAAATGCTATGAAAAATTGGGCGAAGACAAAGCGATCATGATCTTCCCTGAGGGTGTTAGTCATTCAGATCCGACCATTCGCAAAGTGAATACTGGCGCTGCGCGAATTGCCCTTGGTGCAAAACAGCTTAATGGTAAATCACCCGTTCTGGTACCAGTGGGTTTAACTTTTAGCCGTAAGGGATTTTTTCGTGGTGATCTTCTGGTGCAATTCGGTAAGCCAGTCATTGTAGGTAATGACGAAGATGTAGATGATCGACAAGCGGTTCTGGCAATAACAGAGCGCGTCAAACAAGGAATTATTAAAATAACTCTCAACCCTAATTCATGGGAAGAATTAAAACTTTTAACAAGAGTGGAGCGTTTTTACGCTCAGCGCCATACTCGTAATGAGAACCTTAATCTGTCGGAACAATTTACCGCTTTAAAATACATTATTAAGGCTCAGAGAATGCTGTTAGAGCACGAACCAGAGCGCATTAAATCCTTAATCAACCATCTGCGCCTTTATGACAAATTATGCCAATGCTGCGGTATCAAAGACTACCATCTTTCAATCAACTATCAACCGGGTGTGCTTTTCATGTATATACTGCGCACCCTATTTAAGGTTTTGATCACTCTGCCTGTCTCCCTGTGGGGCAAGTTCAACAATTTCATCCCATATCAGTTGACCGGCAAATCATTTTTATTTTTTGCAAAAAGTCTTGACCAGTACGAAACCTATAAAATTTTAGCAGGTATAGCGCTGTTCCCTTTGTTTTGGGTAATACAAATTGTACTCGTCAATTACTTTTTGGGAGCAAATTGGGCAATGACTTATTTCGCCAGTTTGCTTATAAGTACAGCGGTAGAACTGCAAATGCGTGGCAAATACCTGCGTGCCTTCGAAGATATTAAAACCTTCTTTTTGTTTCTTAGAAAAAGCCAAATTAGGGATTACTTAGAATCTAAGCAAAATGAACTCGAAATGGAGCTGGATAATCTTGAAAAGTTAGCCGACAAGCTATTGGCCGAACAAAAAACCAGCCTACATTCTTAACCCGGCATCTGCATTAGCTCAGACACTTCAAGCGAGCCACCAACATCAAGAAAAGGGCAGTTCTTAGCCATTGAAACCGCATCATCAAGAGAATTAGCCGCAACAATTGTGTAGCCAGACATTGATGCCACGCTGCCTTCTGTTACCGATCCATCGGGGCTGATTGTGCAAGTATTCATTATCGGATTCATAGGACTCACCGCCGCATCTCCCAGGCCAGACAACCAAGCCATATATTTCGCTTTATGCTCTTGAGCCTCTTCTGCTGTGGACGATTGTTCGCCACTAAAACCGCCTGTATAAACAATGATGTATTGAGACATATTCCCTCTCCTATTTTAAATAATTAATGTTTACATATAAATTATACATAATATATATGTAATTTATATTTGTATATTCTGATCGATAAGTTTGTTGTATTGGCCCTTTGTAATAAAGACCCTATATTGAAAGGAGTTGGTGAAATTTCGCTGTTGCAAGCCCTTTTTTTGAGCATTATTCCAACCCAGTATTTTATTGGTTTGTAAATCTAGGTCAATAAAATACCGAGTATTTTTGTCTTCTCTCTTGCTCATGTGTTAACTGCCATCAATTGGCACATAAGGTCGAATGTATTTATTGACGTAATCCATTGGCAGGTTGGCACTTTCAATGCCTTGGTTGATGCGTTTAATATACTCAAATTGCGGTTCACCCAACACTTGGTTAAGATCAACATATACCAAGCACTCGCAATTACCCTCTTGTATTTGAATAGTGTGCGACTCATGATGATACATATCCTCTGACACGCTCTCGTAAACATCTAAATGCTCGATGTCTTTTTCACTCAAAGCAAATATTTCACCCAAGACAAAATCACCTTCTGATGGCTTAATATTGGCATAGCCTCTGTCATTAATAAACCAAACATAATTGGCCAGTTTTCCTGACATAAAGTAGCTTGATTCAGGGCATCTAGCGGCCATTTGCTCCTTTGACAAATTGGAGCCAAAGGCGAAGTAATAACGAAGGGTCTGGTCAATTTTAATGTGCATAGTCATTTAGTTTTTACTCTCAACTCTTTGCCGTGTTATCGTTGGAGCGCCTTTCATTTGCATAAAGATAGGCAGGTAGCGCCAAACACAAGAGAGACAGCGCCAACTCTAGCATTTAAACTGGGTTGATCAGTTGTGACTTTCGAATTCATATTAATACCTTTAACAGATGCACAACCCTTCGCATTATGCTTGCGGCGTCCATTTAAAGCTTGATAGCATTAAAAAGAAAGCGGTTTACGCAGAAGAAAAACTCCCCTTTCTCTCCTAACTTTGCCAAATCCGATAACCACATCACGGCCTCCTCTTCAGTGACAACGCCTTGCTCTTGAGCATAGTGAGCGGCCCATTCAAACATAGCGCCGGAGAAATTGTCAGGCGCATAGCTGGTGTTCAAAATAGGGATGGCATCCACCCGAATGTCCGTAAATCCTTGGGCTCGCAAGAGTGATCCCAGTTGTACTGGAAGGTTGGGACTCGGGACCGCACAATCCCAAGCAGAGAACATGCGGCGGCTAAGCGTTTCATCTGTGCTGCTGAGAACAACACCACGCCAATCGGTCTCCAGAACAGCAATACGACCACCGCGCTTAAGTACACGGTGCATCTCTGAAATTCCTTGTGACACTTCGCTCAGGTACAGCAAGACTTGAGTACAGGTCACCGCATCAAAGGTCTCTTTCTTCTCCTGTAGCTCTTCCACACTACCTTGCTTCAAATGGACCTGGGGTAGCCCTTGACAACGCTGCGTTGCTAGCTCAAGCATGGCTGGACTGTTATCAACACCAACCACGCAGCCATCTAAACCCACCGCCATTGCGAGCTCTTGAGTGAGAAAGCCAGTTCCACAACCCACATCTAGGACATGTTCACCAGAGTGGGGTGCGAGCGCCTCCAGTGTGCGGCTACGCTGTAGCACAATTTCCGGTGCACTATAACTGCGCTCGATTTCTCTCGCAGCCTTCTCATCATACTCGACCATTTCTAAGCACCACCCCAGACAGATTTAACTATTAATTTGATAGCCCAATCATACCTTTAAAGCACATTCGATATCTTGCCAGCAAATAAAAAATATAGTTATAACCTCGTGAATAGAGGCCTGTAAGAGGTGATTTAGTTGACTTGAATTAGCGCAACGAGAAAATTGAATAATGACACTATGACCCTAATTATCCAGGACGAATTGATTCAAATTTGAAATCAGTCAATAATGTAATCAGCTGTAATTATCTCTAAAACATGGCCATTTGGGTCTTTGAAATACACACCACGTCCACCATAGTTATGATTAATCTCGCCATCATCAACAGAAGATGGATCGCCACCGAAAGCAATATTGTTTGACTGTACACGACCAATAATCTCATCAAATTGCTGATCGGAAACCTTAAAAGCATAATGATTCGAAGGAAACTCTTTTGTATTTGTCGTGAAGTCTAAAGACAAAGTTGAATTCACCTTTACAACAGCAAACGAACCCCACTCTTTGACAAATTCAAAATCAAAAATGTCAGCATAGAATTGTGCTGATTCAACATTATTATGGGATTGAACTATCGTGTGATTTAGTGTGATTTCCATAACTTACTCTTTTTAATTTGACATATATAACGACTCAAACATCGGGCTAACTTTGCTGCGATGTGTGTGCTTTAACTGGCTAGACTCATCTATTATATTATTTATAGCCTATAAAGAAAAAACGATTAAACGGTAATAAAACCTTACCATTTTTTTGTTTTGGGTAAGTCGCACTATATTTTCTTAAAACTTCTAATTCAAACGACTCTCTAGCTTGGTTGTCTGGCAGCGCCTCTAAAAAAGGCCTGAGTCCTGCGCCACGAAACCATTCCAATATAGCCCGAGCATCGTCCATTATATGAAAATACTTAGTCTCCCAAACATCTAGTCGTGATGTTATTGGTGCCAGCAAATCATAATAAAAAGAAGGCTCTGAAAGTGATAATTGAGTTCTTGGTGAAGTGGTATATTCAGCCCATTCCGGCATTTCAGCAACCTCTATTAATTGCTTGTGTAGTGGCGAATTATAACGTGCGGGCATTTGTATTGCTAAAGCGCCGCCATCGTTGAGAATGTTAATCAATCTTGGGAGAACAACTTTATGTTCCTGTACCCATTGAAAGACAGCATTAGAAAATATTATATCGAAAGTTTCACAAGGGCTCCACTCCTCTACACAGGATTCAAACCAATGAATACTTGAATTAGAAGCTTTGGCTTGAACAAGCATTTCAGGAGAGCTATCAAAGCCAGAGATGCTAGCTTCTGGCCAGCTCTGTAACAAGACTTCAGTACTGTTGCCTGGACCACAGCCAATATCAATTATTTTTTTAGGGTTGGTATGCGAAATGCGTGCAGCTAAATCATAAGCTGGTTGAGTCCTTTCATTAATAAATTTTGTGTATTGATCTGAATCCCATTGAGGCACGATGTATCCCCTATACGCCTAACTATTAATTAGTCGTTCAATTATAGCTCAATTAAAATAATTCCCTAATAAAGCTCATTAAATAAACAACAAACTAATCAAAAGATTGCCCTATAAAAACGCTTTAAAATAGACTTCATGAATTTCAACGAGCAAATTAACGCCCTCGAGAAAAAGCATTTATTGCGCTCAAGAAAAATAAGCGAAAACGCCCAAGGCGTTGAGATGATTATCAACAGCAAAAAAATCATCAATTTTTGCTCGAATGATTACTTATCTCTTGCCAATAATGAGCAAGTTAAAGAGGCTTTAATTAATGGCGTCAAACAATACGGTGTTGGCTCGGGTGCGTCTCATTTGGTTAGTGGCCACTCAAAAGCACACCACGACTTAGAAGAGGCGTTAGCGGATTACACAGGGCAACAACGCGCGCTATTATTTTCATCAGGTTATAGTGCTAATTTGGGCGTTTTTTCCGCACTGCGGGGTGATGTTGACTGGATCTTACAAGACAAATTAAACCACGCCTCATTGATTGACGCGAATCAACTCATCGGCCTACCAGTTCAGCGCTATTTACACAATAATATCGACTCTCTTGCAAAAAAGATAGAAAAACAAAGCGGCCAAGGCCTTATTGTTACCGACAACGTCTTTAGCATGGATGGTGACCGTGCAAATATCAGTGATATTGAAAAAATCACAAATTTTTCTAAGGCATTATTAATGCAAGACGATGCTCATGGTTTTGGTGTTTTTGAGGCCAATATTCCGCAAAATTCAATCTATATGGCCACTTTAGGCAAAGCGGCGGGAACAATGGGTGCTTTTGTCGCTGGAAATGCCGATTTTATTGATTATTTAATACAAAAATCACGCCCTTACGTCTATACCACGGCTATTTCTCCCAGTTTGTGTTGCGCAACACTCAAAAGTCTAGAACTAATTAAGGCAGGTGAACAAAAAGCCAAATTATTAGTCAATATAGATTTTTTCCGCAATTTTGCAAAATCCTTAAACCTTACTTTTGAGGCTTCTGAAAGTGCCATTCAACCCATGATTATTGGGCAAAGCGACAAAGCCTTAAAGATCAGTGAGAGGCTGTTTGAAATGGGTTTTTATGTCAGCGCCATTCGCCCACCAACCGTGCCGCCAAATACCGCCAGACTTCGATTTACCCTTTGTGCCAAGCATAGCTTTGAGCAAATCGATTCGCTTCTCACCAAGGTAGCCGATGTTGTGGCATAAGACCGTTGGCAGTGGGCCAGATTTAGTTCTACTGCACGGCTGGGGATTTAGTGCCGATATCTTTGAATCTCTTACAGATCAATATAAATCCGACTATCGCATAACGGTCATTGATTTGCCGGGACACGGGCGCAGCGATGACGTTGATGGTGGTATTGATGAATGGTGTGATGCCATCATCCCCCTGCTTCCTGACAATACCACTCTTCTTGGGTCGTCTCTGGGCGGACTTTTAGCAATCAAAATTGCCAGCATGATTGCCTTAAAGCATCTCATTATAGTTGGCGCATCACCCAGTCTTACCAATCATAAAGACTGGCAGCACGGCATGGAAGCTAGCGTTTTTAAGCGCTTTGCACAAGATTTACAACAGGATTACAGCAAGACTTTACGACGCTTCGTGAGCCTGCAAACAAAAGACAAGACATTGATGCAGGCAATTATTAACGGTATTGAGAAATATCCGCCCTCCGGCAATGCCATGACGCAAGGTTTGAGTATTTTGCTTAACAGTGATCTACAAGAGATTTTTAAAGCGATCGAAACACCAAAAACGGTTGTTTTAGGCGAACTTGATATGCTCGTACCACGCACAATAGAGCCTTGGTATCAAGCGCATGGTGCGCAAACAAAATTATTGCGCACAGGGCATTTGCCTTTTTTAGATAAAAGCTTTCGATTGCCAGAAGCCTGACAAGAAAAATTGTTTCGGTATAATTTGAGACTTCATTCCTTTGAGGGTATTAAATGAGCGCATTAGTGGGTGTTATTATGGGGTCAAAGTCCGATTGGCCAACAATGAAACATGCTGTTGACATGCTGGAAGCATTCGATGTCCCTTATGAAGTTAAGGTGGTTTCTGCTCACCGCACTCCAGACTTAATGTTTGAATACGCCGAGAGTGCTGAAGCTCGAGGTTTAGAGGTTATTATTGCTGGCGCTGGTGGTTCTGCACATTTGCCCGGCATGGTTGCTGCCAAAACGATTGTGCCTGTATTGGGCGTTCCCGTGCAATCGCGTGCACTCAGTGGCAAAGACTCGTTACTTTCTATTGTGCAAATGCCCGGCGGTATTCCTGTTGGCACACTTGCTATTGGCGATGCTGGCGCTAAAAATGCAGGCATATTAGCGGCACAAATTGTGGGCAACCATAACGCTGAGATTCGAGCAAAAGTGTCACAGTTTCGTTCAGAGCAAACACAAAATGTCCTGGATAACCCAAACCCTCAAGACTAGAAACCCTCTGATCAACTATGATTATTTTTGACAACGCCAAGTTATTACAGGCAAAGAAAAATTACAAAAGTAATGTGATTCATATGCACAGAAATGCATCGAAGCCTGACGAAACTTTGCTAAGTGCCGCAGGGCAAAATATTATGATAGTTGCACAGAGGGTTTCTTAATGAAAATTGGTGTTATAGGCGCCGGCCAACTCGGCAGAATGCTCGCGATTGCAGCCTACCCGCTCGGCCATCAAATGGCATTTACTGCCAATTCTACAGACGAGCCAGCCAGCCTTCTTGGCCAAACTTTTGTCAATGACGACAAACAAGATACAACCAAGAAACTCACCGATGCTTCTGCAGTCATTACTTTTGAGAGTGAAAATACCGACGTAGAAGTTGTTAAAGAGATAATCAAAAAAACACCAGTGTATCCTGGTGCAAAATCACTGTTTACAACGCAGCATCGAGGTCGAGAAAAGGCAATTTTCGATAAGCTAAAAATTCCTTGCGCGCCCTACCAAATGGTCGACTCTCTTGCAGACCTTAAAATGGCAGTTGAAAAAATTGGCTTGCCAGCTATCCTTAAAACAGCAACCGAAGGCTATGATGGCAAAGGACAATTTGTTATTCGCAGCAACGATCAAATAGCAAAAGCATGGCAAAGTATGAACGGCGTTGAGGCCATCCTTGAGGGCTTTGTTAACTTTAAACGTGAGCTGTCTTTGATTGCAGTTCGTGGCATTGATAATAGCCACAAATACTACCCTTTAGTAGAAAACACCCACCATAATGGCATATTACGATTAACGATTGCGCCCGCTGAAAATATTAGTAGCAAAGTGCAAGAGCAAGCTGAGCATTACATGCAAGCCCTGCTCGATGAGATGGACCATGTCGGCGTACTGGCGATTGAGCTGTTTGAAACTAGCAACGGCCTTGTTGCCAATGAAATGGCGCCACGAGTGCATAATTCAGGACATTGGAGTATTGAAGGAGCTCGTACCTCTCAATTTGAAAACCACGTTCGAGCGATTACCGGCTCGCCGTTAGGTGAAACAACCTGCCTACAACAATACTGCGCAATGATTAATATTATTGGTAAACACGGGCCGGTTGATCAAGTACTTGAGCTGAGCAATGCCCATCTTCACTTATACGGAAAAAAAGAGCGAAAAGGTCGCAAATTAGGGCACATCACCATTACCGCCAATACGCTTAACGAGCTCAACACCACATTGGGCGCTCTAGAAGCGTTTATGCCTTAGCAACTTGACTCTGCTCGAAGCGATCAGCCAAACCTTTTTCATATTCATAAGCTTCTAACTCACTCACTTCCACATCCGCTAAAAACTGATGCACATGAATCATCTCGTGGCAAAAAGTGATGATAAATTGACGCTCCGTTAAGCTGGACTCTATTTCAATAAAGAACCTCCCGTCACCCTCGTAATCTGTCCACGCCATAGCACCTTCAACACCGTGGATAGTGAGATCAATGAGAGGTTTGGTTTTATTTGGAAACAAATCCTCACAGCAAAAGTTGAATAATTGCCGTGAGAGACTTTTTTGATGTTTATTACCGCCTTGTACGTAGAGCATGTCAGCAATAATACTGAATTTTTGTCCAAATCATATTGAAATGATTTATATAAAGACCTTTATTAAGCGAAGCGCTTCTCTAAATAAGCAATGATAGCATCGGATTCGTAGACCCAAGATACATCGTCCTCACCTTCGATTTTTAAACAAGGCACCTTCACCTTGCCACCCATTAACCCTAGCTCTTCTCTAAATTCGCCAGCTTGCGCATTGCGCGTTTCAATCTTAAGATTTAGGCGCTTAATAGCTCGACGCGTTTTAATGCAAAACGGGCAAGCATAAAACTGATAAAGCTTAAGCGTTGCCGTCTTTTGATTGACATCGGCTTGGACGTCATCGGTGCGCTTAAGTCTTACAGGGCTAAAAATCCAATCAATCAAAATGATTAGTCGGCCCAACCCTTCACGTAATGCTTTAAGCGCTAATTTCATAGTTTCGCTTTATAAGCCACTAATGTGTTTGCAAGTAACGTTGCAATCGTCATTGGACCAACACCACCCGGAACCGGAGTAATACCAGCCGCTTTATCTTTAATCGCATCAAAATCAACGTCGCCACACAATGTGCCATCATCCAATCTATTAATTCCAACATCGATCACGATAGCGCCGTCTTTAATCCAATCGCCTTTAACAAACTTCGGAATACCCACGCCCGCGACAACAATATCAGCTTGTCTAACTTTGGCTGCCACGTCTTTTGTTTTAGAGTTACAAATAGTGACCGTGCCTCGTGCGTTTAATAATTCCATAGCCATCGGACGACCAACAATATTTGACGCACCAATGACCACACAGTCCTTACCCATCACATCAACACCCGCTGATGCCAACATAGTCATCACACCTTGAGGTGTGCAAGGACGTAAGTAAGGTTTGTTCTGCATTAGCTTGCCAATGTTTTCACTGCAAAAACCATCAACGTCTTTCAGTGGTGAAATACGCTCCAAAACCTTGTTTGCATCAATATGTTTCGGCAAGGGTAATTGCACCAAAATACCATCAATATTTGGGTTGTCGTTTAGACGATCCACTTCATGCAATAGCTCTTCTTCGGTAATATTTTCAGATTTTTTGATTTTGTCTGAGTAAAAACCAGCTTCAATACACGCCAACTCTTTATTACGCACATAAACACGCGATGCAGGATCTTCACCAACTAGAATAACAGCCAAGCCTGGCGGGCGATCTAGTGTTTTTACCTCTTCAGCAATTTTGCCTCTTAATTCTTGTGCAATTTTCTTGCCATCAATGATGTTATCCATTTTTAAGTTCCTTTATAACTTGATCTAAATCGTATTTTGTGTCAACGCCTATGCCTGTTGGGCCGCAAGCTAGGGCAACGTGAATGTCAAAACCCTCGTTCAATATTGTTAGTTGTTCTAGTTTTTCAGCTTCCTCAAGACGAGAACCACTCAACCGTGCATATTGACTTAAAAAACCAGCGCGATACGCATAGATACCAATGTGACGATAACAAAGCCCTAAGTCCAATTCTTCTGCGTTTCGAAACGCAGGAATTGGCGATCTTGAGAAGTACATCGCTTTGCCGCGCATATTATATACAACTTTGACGCAATTTGGATCAAAGTAGAGGTCTTCTGTCTCTATCTGCTCGCACAATGTAGCCATATCCATCTGACTTTCATTAAGGTTTTTTGCCACTTGATCAATCACCATGGGGCTTAACATCGGCTCATCGCCTTGCACATTAACAACAATCTCATCATCTGCAAAACCAAGTGTTTTCACCGCTTCAGCAATCCTAGAAGTACCCGAGGTATGGCTGTCGCTTGTCAAGCAAACTTCGGCGCCAAAACCCTTGGCAGCGTCGCTTATCCTTTCGTCGTCTGTGGCGATAATGACGCGCTTCGTCGCACTCAATATTGCGTTTGAATAAGTACGCTCAATCAGTGTTTTTCCATGAATGTTTTTGAGTAGCTTCCCCGGTAAACGGGCGGAATCATATCTGGCAGGAATGACAACGGAAAAGTCCATTACGCCCTGGGCTGTAGCTCGCGAGCCTCTTCAACAAGAAGAACAGGAATGCCGTCTTGGATTGGATAAGCCAATTGGCTTTCTTCACAAATAAGTTCATCGCCCACTTGCTTTAACGGGCCGTTGCATTTTGGGCAAACAAGCATTTTTAATAGAGATTCTTGTATCATAATTTTAACTCCAATTGCTGATAAAAGTCATCGCTTAGCTCAGCTTCAACCGTCAAATACCACATTCGACTGGTCGCAAAAGACCTACATTTTACACAATCCTTAGAAGTCATTAAGATCGGATACTCTTCGTTAAAATTCAAATCCTTGACGGAAAACGGGTGGTGATCGGAAAAAGGCTTTGCAATAACATCAACCCCTAACTTTCCTAGAGTAGCGAAAAATCGCTCAGGTTTGGCGATGCCAGCAACACCATAACAGCGCGTCGCCTCAAAACCATCCAGAGGTTTTGTTTCACCTGTAACGACATTAATGAATTTCTTCGCCACAAGATGACTCGAGATTTTAGCGTCATCACCTGAGCCATTGTTAACAACAATATCAACCGAAGACAATCGAGAAGGCAGCTCCCTAAGGGGGCCCGCAGGCAGTAATAACCCATTACCAAATCCATCAACAGAATCGATAACAGCTATTTCGACTTGTCGACCCATGGCGTAATGTTGCAGGCCGTCATCACTAATAATAATATCGGCTAAATCGCGCTCGATTAAATACTGCACTGCCAATGAGCGCTTTCTTGCCACCACAACATTTGTATTGGTCTCATTGGCAATGAGTGCTGGCTCATCACCGCATTCAGATGGTTTAGTAGAGTCTTTCAGTAACAGCACATTTTGCGTATACCCTCCACCATAACCCCTGGAAACAACACCCACTCGCTTACCTTGTTGTTCGAAATAATGGCAAAGGGCAATAACAATTGGCGTCTTTCCACTGCCGCCAACGGTAATATTGCCGACCACAATAACAGGTTTTTTAGAGTGGTAAACTCTCAATATGCCTAATTTATAACAGTAAAATCTTAGTCGGCTAACAATAAAAAAGACAACAGACAAAGGCAACAAAAGAAGGTTTGTTATACCAATTTTATTAAAATCAACAGCCCTTGATTGTTTGGACATATTCCACTCTTTAATCACCAAATAAAGACGAATTATGACAAAATATTACCACCATGAGTGTTGAATTTCAAATTTCCAACCAATATTTACGATCCAATCGAAAAAAAGGCTTTGTTTCTTTTATTTCAGGTGTTTCGATGATCGGTCTCATCTTAGCAGTGATGTCGCTTATTACCGTTTTATCGGTAATGAACGGCTTTCATGGTGAACTTAGAAATCGCGTACTGGATGCCATTTCTCATGGCTACATTACTGGCGACGATCAAACACTAACTGACTGGAAACAACTGCATATCACCATTAATGAGCAGCCTCATATTGTTGCCTCGTCGCCTTATGTTGAGGATTTTGCCCTAATGACTTCAAAAGGCGCCTCACAAGGTGTGAGCGTTAGAGGAATAGTCAGCGAACTGGAGCTTCAAACATCGAAGCTATTAAGCGATATTAAATACGGAAAATTAATGCTTTCAGCAGAGACAAGATCAACTGTGATTGGTATTGGTCTGGCGAACTCATTGAACGTAGGTATTGGCAGTTCTGTTAGCCTCATTGCCGCCAGTAAAAACAACGCTGGCATGCTGATTCCAAAATCAGAGCGCTTTCAGGTGGTTGGTATATTTAACGCCGGCCTTAATGAATACAACAACGCCTTGGCTTTTATTCACTTAGATCATGCGCAAACGTTATTTAGTATGGACGAGCGCATCTCAGGTATTCGCCTGAAAGTAGATAATATTTTCGAGGCTGATAAAATCAGTGCCGAAGTTGTACTAGCCCTTGGTAAGGAAGATTATATTGGAGTCGATTGGATGCAGCAAAAGCGTAACTTTATCCGTGCACTCAATCTTGAAAAACAAATGATTGCAATTATATTGTCACTCATTATTGCTGTGGCCGCCTTTAATATTGTGTCGATGATGGTGATGGTGGTGACGGACAAAAAATCCGATATTGCCATTCTTAGAACGATCGGTATGACACCCAATCGTATTGTTAAAATCTTTTTCTACCAAGCTGTTAGTATTGGCCTGATAGGTATTGCGATTGGTGTCGTCTTGGGCTTGTTGCTGGCAAGTAATATTGAAGGGGTTATTTCCACCATTGAATCAATTTTGGGTTTTCAGTTTTTCCCAGCCGATGTTTTTTATATTAACCGCTTTCCATCTGAAATTAAAATAAGTGACGTTACCAATGTCGCCATGGGCGCATTCGTACTTGTTCTCATCGCGGCAATCTACCCAGCAAGACGCGCAGGCAAAGTGCAAATATCTGAGGCACTACGTTATGAGTAATTTAATCGAATGCCGCGCTCTTGAATTTTCTTATGGCGATGGCGCCAATAAAACTCATGTTCTGAGTAATATTGATTTTTCGATGAAATCTGGCGAATCCGTGGCCATTTTAGGTCGGTCGGGTTGTGGTAAATCCACTTTACTCAATTTGATTGCAGGCCTTGATAAGCCAACCTCTGGCGAGGTATGGATCAACAACACCAATATATGCTCTCTGAATGAAAATGCAAGAACAAAGCTTCGAGCCAACACCTTCGGTTTTGTTTACCAATTCCACCATTTATTGCGTGATTTTAGTGCTCTAGACAATGTCGCCTTACCGCTACTGATCAAAGGGGATGATAAAAAAAGGGCCTTACTAAATGCAGAGCGCCTACTGACGGAAATCGGCCTTGAGCATCGCCTACAACACAAACCCGGCGAACTCTCGGGCGGTGAACGCCAAAGAGTGGCCATTGCCAGAGCAATGATCACCAAGCCAGCATGTATTATTGCAGATGAGCCTTCTGGCAATCTTGACGAGCACAGTGCCTCTGAGGCACTATCTTTATTGTTAGAGCTCAGAAAAGAAGAACAATCTTCCATCTTGATTGTAACCCATGACCAAACAATTGCCAATAAAATGGACAGAATCCTAACGCTTAGCAGTAAAGCACTATACACAGCATGAAACTTAATCAATTAGAACTTAGTTATTCGCCCGAGCACGATCGCCTGATTTTGCGTATCGGCACAACCACCAATGAAACCATTCAATTATTTTTTACCAGACGATTTGTTCATGTTTTTTGGCCAGTTCTGCAACAAGCAATCGGCGCACTAGAGAGTGAATATATGTCTGAAACAGTGTTAGATGAAGCCAAAAATAAATTATCAGGTACCGGCGTTATCAGTCACAACGACGAATCTTTTGAATTAAACGCAGGCCTACTTACCGGCGATGAGGCAGTGCTAATCACAAGCTTTGGTCTTAACTACAAAAACGAAGGCGTTACAGAATTTAGTTTTACCGGCATTGATGGTGTCGTTGTAACCCTTAATTTAAATCGAGGCCTTATTGATAGCTTATCCAGCCTCATTGAGCAAATTATGCCAAAAATTGAGTGGGATATGAATCTTGATGAGCTGGAAGTTGAACCCGCCAGCCAAGACAACAGAGTCATCCACTAAACCGAGAGAAATTAGTCTACTACTGACTTAACCTTGGCTTAATGCATTAGACCCATCAACGTAACAAAGTATTGGCGCATAAGCCGCAATAATGAGTAAATCGTCGCTCTATCGATAAGTACGTCAGTAGTGTGCCAGCCTTAATGATGATATTCGCAAGCAGTAACCGCGACGCGATAAATTTTAGCCTTCAAAAGGTGGTTAACATGAGGGGTATTTAAGGATCTTTAAGCTAAGAATTTAATCATGATACCGGCAGCAATGGCAGAGCCAATAACACCTGCAACATTTGGACCCATCGCGTGCATCAACAAGAAGTTATGCGGATCGGATTCAAGGCCTACCTTGTTTGACACTCTAGCAGCCATCGGTACGGCAGAAACACCGGCAGAACCAATCAATGGGTTCACCTTGTGCTTAGCAAACACATTCATCAGTTTTGCCATTAATAGGCCGCACATTGTGCCAATAGCAAATGCTACCAAGCCTAACAGCAAGATACCCAAAGTATCAAGCTCAAGGAACTCATCAGCCATCAATTTCGAACCAACCGCCAAACCAAGAAAGATGGTAACAATGTTAATCAGAGAATTTTGAACGGTATCACTAAGACGATCGACTACACCCGATTCTTTCATCAAGTTGCCGAAGGCGAACATGCCCAATAACGGCGCCGCGTCTGGCAATAGCAAGGCAACAGCAACCAATAGTAACAGTGGGAAAACAATTTTCTCTATTTTGGACACTTCACGCAGTTGCACCATTTTGATTTGACGCTCTTTTTCTGTGGTAAACAATCTCATGATTGGCGGCTGAATCAATGGCACAAGTGCCATATAAGAGTACGAAGCAACCGCAATAGCACCCAGAAGTTCCGGCGCAAGCATGGTGGCAACATAAATCGAAGTTGGGCCATCGGCACCACCAATAATACCAATGGCAGCAGCCTGCTTAAGGCTGAAATCAAAAACACCAATCGAGGTTAAACCAATAGCACCTAATAGTGTTGCAAAAATACCGAATTGCGCAGCAGCACCCAACAATAACGTCTTAGGATTGGCAAGCAAAGGACCAAAATCGGTCAATGCACCCACACCCATAAAAATAATCAGCGGTGCAGCACCACTTGCAATTCCTACGTTATAAAACGTATACAGCATGCCGTCTTTATAGTCGAAATCACTAACAACTTGTACCGCCATAACGTGAGATGCAGCAGATGAATCCTTAAATGCTTGATAGATATCAGACCCTGTTTCCCAGCTGGCTAAATTCAAACTATTAGCAATAGCGCTCAATACCTCTGGATCTGCAGCATAGATTGCATTACCAACTGCTGATAAAGCCAGACCTGCGCCAGGAATATTACTTAAAAGTGCACCAAAACCAATCGGTAAAAGCAATAAAGGTTCGAATTTTTTAACAATTGCTAAATAAATTAGCAAGATACCGATCAACAACATCAAGCCTTGACCTAGAGTCATTTGGTACAAGCCTGAGCCCATCCAAAGTAAGTTTAACTGCTCCATAGGTCTACGCTAGTGATAACAATGCTTGACCAACAGTGACCGAGTCACCCTCTTTGACACTGACATTAACAACGGTACCAGAGCGCGCTGCTTTAATTTCAGTCTCCATTTTCATGGCCTCTAAGATAACCAAAGTATCGCCTTCATTAATTTGCTGATTAGGGCTGACCAATACTTTCCATATAGTTCCCGACAATGGCGCATTGACATCTTCAGCATCGCCAACTGGAACTGCTGCAGGCGCTGCTACTACTGGAGCACGTGGCACTGATTGAGCTGATGCACTCTGCATGGAAGTGATATCACCACCGGCAGACACCTCAACGACATACGAATTACCTTTGAACGATACCGTGTAAACGCCGTCTTCTTTGGCTGATGCAGGTGTAGCGCTTGGTGCCTGTGGTACCGGCTCAAAGAAATCTGGGTTATTACGATTTTCTAAAAACTGGATACCCACTTGTGGGAACAAAGCGTAAGTTAGTAAATCGTCAATTTTATCAGCTGCTAATTCAATGCCTTTTTCAGCAACAACTTTATCAAACTGTGTCTCAAGAATATCAAGCTCTGGCTCAATATTATCCGCTGGACGGCAAGTAATCGGTTTTGCACCACCAAGTACTTTGGCCTGTAATTCAGCGTTAACTGGTGCAGGTGATGCGCCGTATTCGCCTTTCAAGATTCCCATAGACTCTTTGGTGATTGTCTTATAGCGCTCACCCGTTAAAATGTTAAGTACCGCCTGTGTACCAACAATTTGCGAAGTCGGTGTCACTAGCGGAATAAAACCAAGGTCTTCACGTACACGTGGAATCTCTAATAATACTTCGTCCATTTTATCAATGGCATTTTGTTCTTTTAGCTGGCTTTCCATGTTGGTTAACATGCCACCAGGAACTTGCGAAAGAAGAATACGAGAATCAACGCCCTTCAGTGAGCCTTCAAATTTCGCATACTTGGCGCGTACTGGTCTAAAGTAGGCATCAATCTCTTCTAACTTCTCTAGATCAAGTCCTGTTTTACGCGGACTGTGATCTAGGATCGAAACCACAGAGTTTGTTGCCGAGTGACCGTAAGTCATACTCATTGAACCAATCGCTGTATCGACGCGATCAATGCCCGCTTCGATAGATTTAAGAATAGTAGCCGTTGAAAGACCCGTTGTTGCGTGAGCGTGAAGTTGGATTGGAATATCAATCGCCGCTTTTAGTTTAGTAACAAGATCAAAGGCAACGTAAGGCTGTAGAAGGCCGGCCATATCCTTGATACATAGGGAGTCAGCACCCATGTCTTCAATTTTCTTCGCCATTTCAACCCACAACTCTGTCGTATGAACTGGGCTGACCGTGTATGAAATCGTACCTTGCGCGTGTTGTTCTATCTTACGCGTTTGATCGATGGCTGTTTCCAAGTTGCGCATATCATTCATCGCATCAAAAATACGGAAAACACCAACGCCATTCTCAGCACAACGATCAATAAATTTACGCACCACATCGTCACCATAATGGCGATAGCCCAATAAGTTCTGGCCTCTAAGCAACATTTGCTGAGGCGTATTAGGCATAACTTTTTTAATCTCTCGGATTCTATCCCAAGGATCTTCGCCCAAATAACGAATGCACGAATCAAAAGTTGCACCACCCCAAGACTCCATTGACCAATAACCGATTTTGTCCAATTTATCGGCAATTGGCAGCATGTCATCAATCCTCATGCGCGTTGCAAAAAGTGATTGATGCGCATCTCTTAGGACAAGCTCAGTAATTCCTACCGGTTTCGTGTTTACTTTAGATGACATAAATTAAACTCTGGTGTGCATTTTGATGGCTTTTTCGATGATAGACTTGGTGCCCTCATCAATCAAATCAGCCGATTGAATTGGCCCAGCTCCAGCGCTAACTATATTAGGCTGAATTTTTTGAACGAGTGCGGACATCAAACTTGTTAGCACAACCATTAAGGTTAAAAAAACAAATACAAACCCCATGCCAAACAAGGTCAAAGTCAACGCTTCTGCTAAGAGATTGTCCATTCTCGCTTCTCCAGATAAATTATGGTACCGCTGGACGGACTTGAACCGTCACTCCCGTAAAGGAATCGGATTTTGAATCCGACGTGTCTACCAATTCCACCACAGCGGCAAAGGTTAG
>JBBWVS010000073.1:0-6341 GCA_050256335.1 Gammaproteobacteria bacterium
GTGCCAGTGTCGGTTTCGGTCCGGATAAGGCGACCGCAGGCTTGGATGAGTCGCAGCGATGCGTCTGGTAGGGCGATTTCCACAAATGGATTGCGATTGAGTGACTCAAGATAAGATTGCGTGGTTTTTTCAATTGGTGAAGTGGGTACGCTAAAGCGCAGTTTAGCAATCATCACGTGATTGAGGTTGTCACCCTTGAGATCAACGCCTTCAGCAAAACTATCGAGCCCAAAAATCACACTGCCTTTACCCTTACTGCGCAATTCAATATGTTTTTCCAGAATGCGTTTTTTGCTGTACTCGCCCTGAATTAAGAGCGAGCAGTCTAAGGACTGTTCAACCAAATCTGCCACCATTTGCATTTGCTTGTTGGAGGCAAAAATAACCAACGTACCCTGCGTTTGATCGATACGCTTTTTCAGCTCTTTCCCTAACTCTTGCGTATGCTCAAAGGCCTGTGTAGGGTTCGACTTCATTTTAGCGACTATGAAGTCAACCGATTGATGATCAAAAGGTGAAGATAGACGCAAATACTGATTGTCTTTTTCTTGGAGGCCAAGTTGTTGATTTAAACGGTCAAAGCTACCGAGTGCAGTCAATGTTGCAGAGGTAAAAACAACACCAGAGGCTTTAGACCAAATAAGTGTATCTAGATGGTTGGATACATCAATTTTTGCAGAATTCAGATGGTAATTTGTTTTTTTATTGGCTAAGACGGCCTTTTCAATCCAATGGCTTGGAGGTGGTTTGTCAGAACTGCTGCTTTGAGTAAACGCGCCCAGCAGGGAAACGATGGACGACAAATTTTGCTCGTTTTGACCAATGATATTGTTTAAGTTGTCAAGGATTCCTTGATCTTGATGGTTGCTCTTGCAAAAGGCTTGCCAGTCGTCTTTTTTGTCAGAAAAATCGGCGTAAGTGGCGTTTATGCTAGTTGCTAGATTTTTTGCACTATTAATAATTACATCATCAATACCCGTCATTTCAAACAAATGAACGTCATCCACATAGTCAAGTTCTGACAATGGTGCGTTGAGATCAGAAAGGTGAGTGTCAATGGTTTTAATTCGATCTTCAGCACTCTCTTGATGAGTGATTTTGCATATTTGATCCATTGCGCTTTTGGCTTGACGAACTGATGTTTTTATAAAATCAATACTAGCGCTTTGAGAGAAGTGAGATAAGGCTTTGTGCGCAAGATGGTGCGCCTCATCAAAAATAAAAATAGTGTCCTCAACGTCAGGCAAAATAGAGTTTCCACTAAAAATATCCGCCAAAACAAGATCATGATTGGCAATAATGACGTCGGCTTGTGCAATCTTTTTACGCGCTTTAAAGAATGCGCAGTCGTTGTAGAATTCACAGTTTTTTGCCGTACAAGTAAAGCGATTACAAGCCACCTTTTGCCACAGAGTAGATTCTGGCGGCGTTTCTAAATCATCTATCTCGCCACTCCATCGGTTTGAAGTGTAATTCTCGGTCATCTCGCTGAGTAGGTCAATTTGGTTTTTGCTGGGTGGCTCGTCCCAAAGTAAAGCGTCTTCAAATAACGACTGAGTGTCGGTGTTGTCTTCTGTTAGATTAATTAAATTACGAACACAAACATAACGAGAACGACCTTTGGCGAGCGCGTAATCAAAGTTTACGGCTGAGTATTTTTGTGCCTCAACAATATCTTTAAAAAGCAGTTGCTCTTGCAGGGCAACGTTTGCACTGGCAATTACTAATTTTTTATTGTTTGCTTTTGCAATAGGCAAGGTGGCAATCAAGTACGCCATCGTTTTGCCCGTACCTGTTGGCGCCTCGACACAAAGAATGGGATTGGAATTGGGGTATTCGCCAGTCAGAGTTTTGGCAATTTCAGCCATCATGCGATTTTGCGAAGATCGATTATTGTAGCCCGACAGTTGTGTTTTTGCCGCTTCAAATGAAGCGCGAATCTCAGCTTTAAGCGCCTCAGTCAGCATGCTAAATTTACGAGGTACGTTTTAACGATAGCTCGCAAAGGAGGCTTAGTGCAGAGCGATAATCGGATTCTGGCAAAGCGTTTAAAGCTTCCATCGCGTGCTGTGACTCATTCTCTGCTATGCTTCGAGTGAAGTCAAAAGCTTTAACGCGTACGAGAATAGCAATTATGTCATCGATATGCGACGTATCAGCATTCTCAATGGCATCTTTTAGAATTTGACGCTCTTCGCCAGATGTCTGTTCTAGAGCGTAGATCATTGGTAAAGTGGTTTTCCCCTCTGCTAGGTCGTCCCCCACTTCTTTGCCCATGGTTGTCGAGTCCGATTCGTAATCAAGTACGTCGTCAATAATTTGAAATGCATTGCCTAGGTGAAGGCCAAACTGCCCAAGCGCCTCAATTGTTTCACTTGAAGAATTTGAAAGCATGCCACCAATTTTACAAGCCGATTCAAACAAACACGCAGTCTTGCGCTTAATTACAGCGAAATATTGCTCCTGAGTAACGTCCGCGTTTTTGATGTTAAGTAATTGCAGTACCTCGCCTTGGGCAATGTTGTTTGTTGCCTCAGAGAGTAGTCGCATAATGGCCATTGAGTCGGGTTCGACCATGATTTCAAAAGCACGAGAATAGAGAAAGTCACCCACCAATACGCTTGGGGCGTTACCCCATAATTCGTTAGCGG
The DNA here is from genome assembly GCA_050256335.1 of Gammaproteobacteria bacterium. Classification (GTDB taxonomy): domain Bacteria; phylum Pseudomonadota; class Gammaproteobacteria; order PS1; family Pseudothioglobaceae; genus Pseudothioglobus. The sequence goes on from JBBWVS010000073.1 coordinate 2,652, forward strand.
TTTCTTGGCCTCTGCGTGTTGTGGATTCATCCACCACGTCATCGTGCAAAAGGGTTGCTGTGTGAATGAGTTCAATAACCACAGCCATGGCGTGATGGTGCCTACCTTGGTAATTTGTTGCGCGCGCACAAAGCAATAACAGCAAGGGGCGTAAGCGCTTTCCGCCAGATGAAATAATGTAGTGGCTCATTTGGTTAATGAGTGCAACGTCTGAGTTTAGGCGGTCGATTAAAATCTCATCAGTCTTCGCTAAATCGACCTGCATGAGAGCTTGAACCTGGTTGAAATTTTGCATAAGGCGCTATTTTAGCTGACTTGCTAGAAGATATACTTCTTTAGACCTTGGGCGAGAGGCTTTTGGTTTGCGAATAATGACCTTTTTAAATGCAGCTCTTGCATTTTTGACATAAGCATCAAAGCCATCGCCTTGGAAAACTTTAACAAAGAAATGGCCGTTTTTTGCCAGCGTTTTGATAGCCATATCCATGGCTAATTCACTCAAATACATCGATTTAGGTTGATCGACAGATAGTTGTCCACTCATATTCGGCGCCATATCTGAGAGCACAACATTTATTTTTTCACCTTTGGTGAGTTCAAGAAGGGCATCATAAACATCGTTTTCTCTAAAGTCACCTTGGAGAAAATTAACCCCTGGGATTTCTTCAATGTTTAATATATCGCTTGCTATTACTTGGCCTTTTGAGCCCACTGCTTTAATCGCAACTTGTGACCAGCCGCCAGGCGCAGCGCCTAAATCCAGCACTTTATCCCCATTGCGGATAATTTTATCCTTCTCAATCGCCTCGATTAACTTATAGACGGCACGGCACCGATAGCCTTCTTTTTGTGCCTTTTTTACATATTCGTCATTTTTATGCTCTTCCATCCAGCGACTAGAGCTGCCTTTTTTTGCCATGTGCAGAGTTTTGCTATTGAATCCTTGTATTTTATAGGGCTAGACGATGATCAATTTATTTTTAGAGATCTTTAATTTAATTCAAGCAAAGTTCTAGATATACGGGATAATGGTGCTCAAATTTTCTATAGATCCACAAATGACTGATAAATTAAGAAATGTTGCTATTATTGCCCACGTTGACCATGGCAAGACCACTTTAGTTGATAAATTACTCTCGCAATCGGATACGTTTGATGAGCGCTTTCAAGCGACAGAAAGAATGATGGACTCTAATGATCTTGAAAAAGAACGTGGCATTACCATTAGCTCAAAAAATACAGCGATTAAGTGGGGCGAGTACCGTATTAACATTGTTGACACACCGGGACACGCCGACTTCGGCGGTGAGGTTGAGCGCGTACTATCTATGGTAGACAGTGTTTTGCTATTAGTTGATGCGGTTGATGGCCCAATGCCGCAAACGCGCTTTGTGACAAAAAAAGCTTTTGAGCAGGGCCTAAACCCTATTGTTGTAATTAATAAAATTGACAGGCCAGCCGCCAGACCGGACTGGGTGATTGACCAAGTGTTTGATCTTTTTGCTCAGCTGGATGCAACCGAAGAGCAATTGGACTTTCCAGTCATTTACGCCTCTGCTTTGGGCGGTTATGCTTCTGAAGACGACAGTGCTCGTGAAGGCGATATGACGCCAATGTTTGAGACAATTGTTAAAAATGTACCTGCACCTGATGTAGATGTTAATGGCGCGCTCCAAATGCAAATAACTGCTCTTGATTATTCTTCTTTTGTGGGTGCGATTGGTATTGGCCGTATCACGCGTGGTGTTGCTAAAAAAGGCATGCAAGTAACATTAGTTAAACCTGATGGTACAAAACGTAACGTTAAAATTGCACAACTATTGGGCTTTAACGGATTAGAGCGTATTGATGTAAATAGTGCAGAAGCTGGCGATATTGTTGGTGTTGTGGGTGTTGAGAATATCTCAATTTCGGATACGATTTGCGATTCAAATATGATTGATCCATTACCTGCATTGAGCGTTGATGAACCTACAGTAAGTATGGCATTTAAAGTTAATGACTCTCCTTTTGCTGGCCTTGATGGTAAATACATTACTTCAAGAAACATACGCGATCGCCTAGATAAAGAGCTTATTTATAACGTTGCTTTAAGAGTTGAAAATACCGGCGACCCTTCAGAATTTATTGTTTCTGGACGTGGCGAATTGCATTTATCCATTTTAATTGAAACCATGCGCCGCGAAGGTTTTGAGCTTGGTGTCGGCAGACCGCAAGTTATCTTAAAAGAAATTGATGGCGTCATTTGTGAGCCTTTTGAAGACCTTACAGTGGATGTTGAATCTCAACACCAAGGCACTGTTATGGAAAGATTGGGCGAGCGTAAGGCGGAGTTATCGAACATGGTGCCGGATGGCAAAGGTCGTGTGAAGCTTGACTTTCTTATCCCTGCTCGTGGCCTGATTGGTTTTAGAACTGAATTCTTAACAGCAACAACGGGTACTGGTTTAATGTACTCAACCTTTGATTCATACCGCCCTCAAAAAGAAGGAAAAATCGGCCAAAGAAGTAATGGCTCACTCATCTCTATGAATCAGGGTAAATCAGTTGCTTATGCGATTTTTAATCTGCAAAAAAGTGGCAAGTTTTTCATTGGACCTAGTGTCGATATTTATGAAGGCATGGTGGTTGGTGTTCATACACGTGATAAAGATTTAGTTATTAACGTGATGAAGGGTAAACAGTTAACCAATGTTCGTGCCTCGGGAACGGATGAAGCTGTTGCCTTAACGCCTGCAATTAAATTAGACCTTGAGCAAGCGTTAGAATTTATCGATGACGATGAGTTGGTCGAGGTAACACCTAACAGCATTCGTATTCGCAAAAGATTACTAACAGAAAACCAAAGAAAACGCGCTAAAAGTGCTTAAATAAGACTCTTTGTGGCGTTTTTTATGTAACATAAGTTCTGCGCTAATTCGGAGTCTTTATGGAGTCTTTTCTTAATTTTTTTGCTCGTCAAAAAAAGTTTGCTCTAGTCTTTACCTTTTCGGTAATTGCTGTGGGCTTACTTACATTGCAAGACATTCGTCGCGACATGTTTCCGGCGGTTGATTTCGAAATCATGAGTATAACTACCGGCTATCCAAGCGCCTCCCCAGAGGATGTAGAAAAGGGGGTAACGGATGTTGTTGAAAGTGCACTCCAAAACCTTGATGGCATAGACAGTTTTAGCTCTTCTTCTAGAGAAGGGGTGTCTAGTGTTATTGTGCAATTGTCACAAGAAATCGACGACATTCAAACGCTAAAAGCCGACATCCGAAGTGCCATGAGTGGCCTGTCTTTACCGGATGAAGTTGATGATCCAAGGGTGATTGATTGGAACACGGCGCAATTTCCAATTCTTCAAATAAATATCGATGGCTCACAGATTGATTATGAACAAGCCAAGGGCATTACCGACGAGCTGGAAAAACACCTTTCTGCTATTAAGGGTGTGGCTAAAGTGGATAAGAAAGGCTATTTGGACAAAGAACTGCAAATCCGCCTTAATGCCGACAAATTAAATCAATACCAAATATCTGCCGATCAGGTTAGAAATGCAATTTCGAGTCGCAATGCTCGTTTTACTGTGGGCGATAATAACGCTGGAGATCAGCGTAAAAACATTGTTATATTGACCGAATATCAAAACATCTCCGAAATAGAAAATGTTGTTATCAAGTCGGTATTTGGCGGCCCTGTTGTCAG
>JBBWVS010000074.1:0-8689 GCA_050256335.1 Gammaproteobacteria bacterium
GTTTTGACAGACACGGACGCTCTCAGTCATCTCAAAGCCCCAGTCGTCAAACCAGATGGCAGGCATAAAGTGGAAAGTCATGTTTTCTTCAAGCACAGTTGTATCCGATGAGCGCAAGCTCATTGTACGCTCGCCCCAGTCCGGTGGGTAGCTGAGCCCAATTGGGTATCCAACACGGTTGTTTTTTTCGTAACCGTATTTTTTAAGTGTTTTGGTAAAGTTGTCGGATATTTCCTCGCAGACAACGCCTGGCTTAAACATTTCTAGCGCATTTTCAATGCATTCGCCAATCACCTTTTCAATATCGATGTATTTCTGTGGCGGCGTGCCCAAAAAAAGAGTTCGTGAGCAAGGGCAGTGGTAGCGTGCATAGGCACCTGCCAACTCTAGAAACATGCCTTCATTGTTGTCTAGTTTTTTATCGTCCCATGTCATATGGCAGGCAGCCGCTTCGTCGCCAGCACCAATTAGTGGCACGAAAGACGTGTAATCACCATAATGACCGTCATTACCCATGGCACCTGCATGTAGGATTTCTGCTACAAGCTCGTTTTTCCTCATCCCGGGTTTGGCAACCTCCATAACGCGCTGATAAACGCCCTCGATAACTTTTCCAGCTCGGCGCATATAGGTGAGTTCCGTTGCGGATTTCACTGCTCTTTGCCAGTTTACTAAGCCTGTTTGATCGCTAAAGCGTGCTTCAGGTAGGCACTGGTATAAAGATTCCGCTGCTCTAGCGGAGAAGTAATAATTGTCCTTTTCTAGACCTATTCTTTGTTTATCGAGACCTTTCTCTTTCAAAATGTTTGCAAGAAACTCCATCGGGTGTCGGTCTGGCGACATGACGTAGTCATCTGGGTAGGACAGAATATCCTCAAAGGGGAGATCGGTCGTCAGTTCGCCACCTTTTGCATCAATACCTCTCCCATACCAAAACAGAGCGCCACCGGTTGATATTACAACACATTGATGCACGTAGAACGACCAACCATCGTAACCCGTTAACCAACACATATTGGCCGGGTCATAGACAATTAATAAGTCGACACCTGCTTTGTCCATTGCGGCGCGGGTTTTGTGCTGTCTTTGCTCGTATTCGCTTTTGTCGAACCTTCTTCTGCTTTCCTTCATTTCTCTCCCAATGTTGTGTTAACTTAAAGAGCTTAATGCTTGCTCAAGATCTGCAATTAAATCCTCAATGTCTTCGATACCGGCTGAATACCGTACCAGTCCTTCCGGTATCCCAGCGGCAGCACGTTCTTCTGCCGTGCACTCAACATGCGAGGTTGTCAATGGTGGCCCAACGACTGTTTCAACGCAACCTAAATTTGCTGCCATATGGGCGTAATTTAATTTAGGTAAAAATTGTTTAATCGCGTCAAGTCCGCCTTTCACCGAAAAGCTGAGCATGCCGCCAAAACCTCTCATCTGCGTCTTGGCAATATCGTGTCCTGGGTGCGAGGTCAAGCCTGGATAATTCACCACCTCAACCAGTGGGTGTTGTTGTAAATACTGCGCCACAGCCATGGCATTGTCATTTTGACGTTCGACTCTGAGCTTTAAAGTTTTCATGCCCCTCAATAAGCTGTAGGCATCCATTGGCGCCAATGTTGCGCCATTGATTTCACGGTAATGATAGACCTTGTCGATCAAATCTTGATTGCCACAAATAACACCGCCCAATGCATCTGCATGGCCTCCGAGATATTTGGAGGCGGAATGAAGGACAATATCGGCACCAAGCGTTAAAGGTGTTTGGTTGATTGGAGTGGCAAAGGTGTTGTCAACAACAACCAGAGCGCCAACTTTATGGGCAACACCTGCAAGGCGTTTAATGTCGGTAATTTTGATGGTTGGGTTTGTCGGTGTTTCTAAGTACAGTACAGTACAGCCCTTTGCAATTTCTACTTCAATTGTCTCGTAATCACCCGTTTCACAAAGTGCTACTTCAATATTTAATGGCGGTAAAAACTCGTTGAAAATAACATTTGTGCCGCCGTAGCTGTCTTTGATGGAAACAATGCGATCACCGGGCTTTAGAAAAGTTGCCAAAGTGTTGCTAATAGCCGCCATGCCTGAGGAGAAGCTGGTCGCCGCCTCGGCATCTTCTAACGTCTTTACTTTGTCTTCAAACGCTCTGACAGTTGGGTTGGTGTTGCGCGAATAGATGTGGCCCGGCTCTTCGCCAAGGGCAACTTTGTGCCAAGTATCGATGTCTTTGTAGGCAAAAGATACACTGTGAACGACTGGCACTTGTGTTGAGCGTTCAAAAAGTTCGTGCTCTTGTTCGCCGCCCCAAACGCTTTGGGTGGATTTTCCGATGTTTTTTTGCATATAAACTCCTATATTGCTGCAATTACATAAAACGAGTGATGTTAAATCACCCGATCCTATCTCAAGGCAGCGCTATAAAAGCCTTTATCTTGAAGCGCGAATCATACACCTGAATATTTGACAGTTCAACTGAATTGTTTTGCAGCGACTTAACGGCTCTGTGCTCACTATTGTTTTTGTTTTGTCGCCCACTTCTTTATTATCAGTGTTGAGTGTTTATAGAAATGTTGTTAACCTCCAGACTTCTGCGCATAGGTATTGATATAATCGATTGAAATAATTGGATTTTCAGTAATGATTTATGGCCTCATCTAAGGCGCATGCTGGCGAGTGCGTTATTCTTTTGCACGGTTTAATTCGCACGGATGCTTCGTTGAAAAAAATGGCGTCTGCATTGTCAAGTGCGGGTTACATAACAATTAATGTCAATTACCCTTCCACCAAGCACGTTATTAAAGAGTTGGCCGACGTCACTATCAGTGATGCTTTGTCCCAATGCCCGAGCGTTGTAAAAGTGCATTTTGTTACCCATTCACTTGGCGGTATTTTGGTGCGTCAGTATCTAAGCGTAAGCGTGATTGAAAATTTGGGTAGGGTTGTGATGTTGGGTCCACCCAATCAAGGCAGTGAAATTGTGGACTCTTTGAGAAATGTTCCTGGCTTTGAACGCATGCACGGCTTTGCAGGATTACAGTTGGGGACGGACGATCAAAGCGTGCCAAAAGTCTTGGGGCCGGCCAATTTTGAGTTGGGCGTTATCGCCGGCACTCGCAGTGTTAATCCGATTCTGTCAACAATGATAGCTGGCAAGGACGACGGCAAAGTGAGTGTGGACAATACAAAACTTGAGGGGATGGTTGATCATATCTCGTTGCCAGTGACGCACCCCTTTATGATGAGAAATAGGTCGGTGATTCGCCAAGTGATTTACTTTTTGCAAAACGGCAAGTTTGAATAGGTCTCTGCCGTCGTATTTTCACTCTTGTTCACTAAGCTTTCGGCATTCGTTGAAGAAAAGAACGATGAATGTTGACGTCACAGCAAGGGCCAAGTGCCGCCATCGGCTCAAAAGCACTCTCGGCCGTTGCCAGTTGATGTATTTTTACGATCAAAAAAAGTAAGTGGGTGGTGCCAAACGCTGCACAAACATCTTTTAGATGCTCTTCGGGAAAACTGGCAAGAATGCTTGAAAGCATACCAAGACTTAAAAGCAGGGCACTTAGAAAGTTTAAATAGGGGATCAGGTTTGGCGTTTCAACAAATTCAAACGTCCAAACAATTTTCTCAGGCGAGACCCATAAAAAGACAGTAATCAATGCAAAAGTTGCACCTTGAAGGGTGAGAAGTTTTTTTGCGTTCACAGTTTTTTGATAAAGATCAATATCTTATAGGGCGAAAATTCTACGCTTAATTTTTTGCAATTACAACTATATTAAAATAGTCAATCTATTTCGCTTCGTAAAAAAAGGCCTAAGCGCAATTTTGGTAAAGATGAAAATATACCATAATGATCCAAAAATAGTTTCTAAATGACCTATATTAAAATGATTTTGTAAAATCAATATTGAAACAAAAAGATGAATAATTTATAAACTATGGAATCAGTAAAACACAGTAGGTTTCGAGAATCAATTCACTCGGACAGTCATACCAAAATAAGAAGATTGTTAAAAGATAAACGTCAATTACTAGGCCTTTCTCAGCGTTGTTTGGCAAAAAAACTTCTGGTTACTTATTCTTTCATTAGTAAGGTTGAGACGGGCGATAGACGATTGGATATTGTTGAGTTAAAAATGGGTGACATCTTCCAGTTACTTGAATCACCCCCCCACCACCCGCAAAAAAACCCCAAAATAACCACGGTTAAATCATCTTACGCTTGTGTATTTTCAGGACTGTATGATCTATTTTTTTGGCACTCCACCACCTAAAATTAATCTGTTTTGAGCGGCGCAGCCTTAGATTGACTTAATAATTGGAATCGAAAATCCATTAATCCTTGAAATATTAGCCCATATTGGGCTACACAAAGGGTATATTTGTAACAATTCTGGTCCTTTTTGAAATATTATCTAAACTGTGCAACTCGTGTCTAAACTACTATTGTTTTGTCTAGCCTTAGGCATACTCAGTCCTACCTATGCAGATTTTCGAGAAGGACTTGATGCCTACAATAAAGGCGACTATGAGACGGCCTATAAAGAGTGGCAGCCTCTTGCCAAACAAGGCGAAGCAGACGCGCAATATAGTCTCGGCTTTATGTATCGTCGTGGCGAAGGCGTTAAGCAAGACGATGAAAAAGCGGCTTATTGGTATCGACGAGCTGCCGATCAGGGGGATGCCAAGGCTCAGACTTATTTAGGATTGCTTTATACCTATGGTAAAGGCGTTTTACAGGACTATCGGCAAGCGGCGTACTGGTACAAAAAAGCGGCTGATCAGGGTGTCGTTAAAGCACAAAACACATTAGGTGAGATGTATTACTATGGGCGAGGTGTAATGCAGGACTATCAGAGTGCCTTTGTTTATTACAGTGCTTCTGCACTGAAAGGTGACGCTGAGGGTCAGTACACCTTGGGCGTGATGTACGAGCACGGTACAGGCGTAGCGCAGGATTACCAGCAAGCGATCAGCTGGTATTTAAGGGCAACTGAACAACAATACGCCAGTGCACAGTACAACTTAGCGTTGATGTATTACAATGGACGAGGCGTCTCCAAGGATATGTCTAAGGTGAAGCACTGGATTCGTCAAGCGTATGAAGGTAATGATGTCAAAATCAGCAAGATTGCTGGAGATGCTTGGAGTGCGCTAGAGCTCTGGCAGTATTGACAACTACGCACAAGGCTGAATAGCCAATTCTCCACCCTCTTTCCCTTTAAAATAATTGCATATTTACACTCAAAGAGTATAAGTTTTGTAGAAACAGATGCTAAAGCATTGTTTTGACTCAGCTTTATTATGCATTATTCTTATCGTTTTTAAGACATCGTATTTTTGATGAAATCATTTATTTTAATTTTGCGCTTTACGCCAATCGTATTGTGTTTGATGTTCGCTTCTGCGATATCAGCAGCTGATGAGATTCGCATTGCTGTTGCCAGCAATTTTTTTGGGGCGATGAAAGTTCTTGCTTATGGGTTTGAACGTGATACTAATCACCGAGTAGTCTTAATTCCTGGCTCAACGGGAAAACATTACGCGCAAATTGTCAACGGCGCACCCTTTGATGCTCTCTTTGCTGCGGATTCTGAGAGATCCGAGTTGTTGGACTCACAAGGTTTAATCGAGCCAAGCTCAAGATTCACCTACGCCATAGGAAGGCTGGTTTTGTGGAGCGTACTTGAGAACATTATTGACTCAGAAGGCGAGATTATTGCTGAGGGTGATTTTCGTTATTTAGCGATAGCCAATCCCAAACTGGCACCTTATGGCAAGGCCGCTGAAGAAGTCATTCGAGCAAAAGGCGCGTGGGCCGCTATTCAAGGTAGACTTGTGCGAGGGGAGAATATTGCACAAACTTTTCAATTCGTTAGTAGTGGTAACGCAGAGTTGGGTTTTGTTGCCTATTCTCAAATAGTAAAATTGGGTGAAGTCGTCAAAGGTGCATACTGGTCAGTGCCAGAAAATCTGTATTCACCGATTGAGCAACAGGCTGTTTTGCTAACGAATAACGAGGTTGCTCGAGCGTTTTTGGTTTATGTAAAAAGTGATGCAGGGCTGGAGATTATTCAAAGTTTCGGGTATGGTACGCCCTAAGGAGCGACAACCTTTCTATGTTAAATGAATACGACCTTTCTGCTTTAATAGTGACGCTGAAATTGGCGAGTACCAGTACGCTGATTTTATTGATTATCGGCACACCACTTGCTTGGTGGCTTGCTAATTCTAAGTGGAAATTGAAAGCTTTGGTTGAGGCTTTGATTGCCCTGCCGCTCATCCTGCCGCCAACAGTGTTGGGTTTTTATTTGCTGATTAGTCTCGGGCCAAACGGACCAATTGGTGGGGCGATGCAATGGCTTGGGGCGCAACCCTTAGCCTTTACTTTTGCTGGTCTCGTCATCGGTTCTGTTATTTACTCGATGCCATTTGTTGTTCAGCCCTTGCAAAATGCTTTTGTAGCGATTGGATCTCGGCCGATGGAGGTTGCAGCAACACTTCGAGCAACACCTGTGGATCGATTTTTTACTGTTGCCGTGCCATTGGCGCGCACGGGCTTTGTTACTGCTGCGGTACTAGGTTTTGCACATACGGTTGGTGAATTTGGTGTGGTGTTGATGATTGGTGGCAATATCCCCGGTGAAACACAGGTGCTCTCTATTGCGATTTACGACCATGTTGAAGCTTTGGAGTACGGTAACGCCCATTGGTTGGCGGGCGGTTTGTTGCTAGTGTCATTTATTATGTTGATCGTTGTTTACAGTTTGAATCGTCATTTTTCGTTGTTACAAAGGGGCAATCGATGAGCATCGAGTGTCGATTTAATATTGTTCGAGCTGACTTTGTTTTAGACGTTGACTTATCGCTGCCCGCAAAAGGAGTGATTGCTATTTTTGGCCCTTCCGGCTCGGGCAAAACCACTTTTCTACGTTCGCTTGCAGGCCTTGAAAACAACAAGGGTTATCTAAAAGTGGGCGAGGTCATTTGGCAAGATGAACAACATTTTGTACCGACCCATAAACGCTCTATTGCCTACGTGTTTCAGGAGGCCAGCTTATTCGAGCATCTCAACGTTAAAGATAACATTGAATATGGTTTTAAGCGCGCTATTGACCCCAATCAATCGGTGATGCAAAGAGCAATTAAGCTGCTGCAAATAGAGCGCTTGCTTGATCGTAGAGTGCATCAATTATCAGGCGGTGAGCGCCAACGAGTAGCTATTGCAAGAGCGTTATCGGTCAACCCAGATATGTTGTTGATGGACGAGCCATTGGCCTCATTGGGCGACAAACACAAAAAAGAAATATTGCCTTTTTTGGAATTATTACACCGCGAATTAGAAATCCCAATGATTTATGTTAGCCACTCTATTGACGAGGTTGCCCAGCTTGCCGATCACTTGATCCTGCTTGATGAGGGCCGTGTTGTTGGTCATGGCGAGATATCTGAGATGTTAACTCGATTGGATTTGTCGCTAAGCCGCGGCGAAAGGGCGGCCTCAATTATTGAAGCGACAGTCAGTAGTCATGATGAGGATTACAACCTAACCGCCATTGATTTCTCCGGAGGCCGGTTCTTTGTTCCTAGAAAGCAGCTATCCATTGGCTGTGAAGTGCGTCTTAGAATTGAGGCGTGCGACGTGAGTTTGACAACACTGCGCCAAGACGAAACCAGTATTTTGAATATTTTGCCAGCAATTGTTGACGAGATTGTTGACGAGGGCGATGCACAGGTGATCGTGCGTTTGCGGGTGGGGGATGATTTGTTGCTTTCCTGTATTACTAAAAAATCTGCCGATCTGCTAAAACTGCAGATCGGGAAAGAAATATATGCTCAAATAAAGAGTGTAGCATTGTTGTCATAATTAAGGGGTTAATGGAAAGAGAAACTAAACACTGGTTGCTGCTGCTAATCGGATTGCTCGCTTGGTTTGGAGTGATAGCACAGTTTGGTGTGTCAATTAATAAAGCGTTAGTTGAGGGCGGCGCAGTTTCTGAAGTCTTTGGGCGATTGCTTAGTTACTTCACTATTCTTACCAATCTTTTTGTTGCAATTGTGGCTACTGTTTGTGGCTTTTCGCCTAATTCAAAATTGGGTCAATCTCTTGCTAAGCCAGAAGTATTCGGTTGCTCTGTCACTGCTATTGTGCTAGTTGGAATTGGGTTTCATGTGTTGCTTAGAGATCTTTATGCGCCAGCTGGTTTCGCAGGATTTATAAATTATGTAATTCACTATTATGTGCCAAGTGCGATGTTAATTTACTGGTTGGTTTTTCCGCCGACGCAGCGTATGTCACCATGGCTGCCTGTTGTTTGGAGTGTGTATTTTCTCTCTTATGCTGCATATATAGCCATCAGAGGGGAGCTTATCGGCAAGTACCCCTACCCCTTCATAGATGTTGTTGAGATTGGTTATGCTAGTGCGGTTCTTGCTGGGGCGGCTCAAATTGGGGCTTTTGTTGTTCTTGGCTATATTGTATTTTTGGTAGCTCGATTTCGGATAAAGCTCTAAAATTTTCTTTCAACAGTTCAGCTTCTAAGTTGGGCTTAGTGTTCGCCTAATGGCATCTTTCCAGCCAGAGAGTTTTTGCTTTCTAAGATCTTCTGACATCGCTGATGTAAAGCGTTTTTCTTTTTTCCAAGACTTGGAAAATTCTTCTTGCGCGGGGTAAAAGCCGACTTGCATGCCAGCGAGA
>JBBWVS010000075.1:0-3741 GCA_050256335.1 Gammaproteobacteria bacterium
GTCGGCCCCAAACATGCACCGTATCAATGGGGCGCACGCTCATGTGTGCGGGAATTAAATTGCGCGCCATGCGCCCAGTACCAACCATTAACATCGAATTAGTATTTTCTCGTGAGAGATAACGTGAAGCCAAGGCTGAGGCTGCAGCCGTCCGCCTAGAGGTAAGCTCACTGCCATCAAGTTGTAGTAATAAGCGCCCTGTTTTGCCGCAACTCAACAGGTAATGACCGGTCAAACCAGCCAAGCCGCGTTTATTGTTCCCTGGAAAAACATTGACAATTTTAACACCAGAATATTCGCCCTCAATCCACGCCGGCATCAACAACAAAGTTGCGTCTGGATCGCCCGGAACTTTTATGTTGTGGTGGTGTCTAACGGGTGAGTTTACTTTTTGAGTAAAAATTTTATCCAAGCAATCTATCAGCGCCTCCCAAGGTAGCGCTTGTGCGGTCTGCTGTTGATCTAGAATCATTGTCACGCCTATTATTAATTCATTGCCATTCTAACCCAGAAAAACTACAATGCGAGCAAATTCGCATTACCCCCTGATGCTGTGGTGTCCACCGCTACGACACGCTCATTGAGTAATCGCCAAGGCTCGTTGATTGAGTCAATCACTGGTGTGATGCCGGCATTCCTGTCCAGCACTGTGAGCTCAATAGTCTTGGTATCGCCACTATACAAAATGGCGTCGTAGCAATCGCTTTCCAATAATTCTTTATAGGGTGTCTTGCTCAATCTAACGAGCGTGTTGGAGTCGATACCTAACTCAATTAATTGATCAAAATCTTGCTGATTAAGCGTTGACATAACACTATTGCCCAGCGCCAATGCAAGAATACTTTGTTGTAATGCGTCGACATCGCTTGACCCAAGACAAAGCACGCAACCTTTTGGATGATAACTCAGTGTATTGCTCTCACCTGTTGGTCCGGGCAGTTCAACGCTTTGAGAATATTGATTAACCGTATCTGCAAGATGATAAATAAAGACTTGGTCAAGTAGCGGAAATGCGCTTGCTATTTTATCGACCATCGCTTGATTAAAAAATAAGGCACTTTTTGACAACAGTACAACATCTATACTGGCAGCCATTGTATCAAGCTTTATACTGTAACCGTGCAGTGCGTTTGGGCCGCCAGCTTTTGGGCCTGTACCAGAAAGCCCCTCTCCACCAAAGGGCTGTGAACCAACAATGGCGCCTACTTGATTACGATTAATATAAATATTGCCTGCATTAATTCTCTTGCTGACTAAATCCACTTGTGTTTTAATCCGCGAATGCATGCCAAAAGTCAGGCCAAAACCCTTGGCATTCAATTGATCAATCATGCTTTCTAGGTGTTCAGATTTATAACGAATCACATGCAGAATCGGCCCGAAAAACTCTTCGTTAATATCGTCTAAACACTCAAGCTCAATCATCGTTGGCGCAACATAATAACCATTTACATTGCTATGCTGCACTTTTGCAACGACTTTAGCGTGTGCGCCGGCATTATCAATATGTGCTTGCAATTTATCTTTTGCATCCGCATTAATTACTGGCCCACAATCCGTATTTAAGTATTTTGGATCACCAAGATTAAGCTCATGCATTGCGCCTTTAATCATTGCAGTAATACCGTCAAAGCACTCTTCTTGTATCAGCAGTATTCGCAGTGCTGAACAACGCTGCCCTACACTCTTAAACGCACTGTCGATCACATCGCGTGTCACTTGCTCACTAAGCGCGGTAGAATCCACCACCATCGCATTAAGGCCGCCTGTCTCGGCTATCAAGCGGGCATTGCTGTTGACGAGTAAATTGCGCTTAATGCGTTTAGCCACTTGTGTCGAGCCAGTAAAGGCAACACCAGAAATACTGACATCACTCGTTAGCATTTCACCGACGTCAGCTCCTTTACCTAAAACAAGCTGCAACAAACCAAAAGGTATGCCGGCCTCATGCAATAACTGCGTGGCCCGATGCCCAATGAGCGAAGTGCTTTCTGCTGGTTTAGCAATCACAGCATTACCCGCCGCAAGTGCGGCAGCCACTTGGCCAGTGAAAATAGCCAGTGGAAAATTCCAAGGGCTGATGCAAACAAACACCCCAAGCGCTTCGCGCTGCTCTGGAATCACACCTCTTGCTAAATTAGCGTAATAACGGAGAAAATCAACCGCTTCTCGCACTTCGTCAATGGCGTCTTGATAAGTTTTTCCCGCTTCGCGCATGGCCAATACCATCAACTCTGCTTGATTAGCCTCAAACAAATCCGCGGCTCGTTCCAAACTGAGTAGAATCGATTCTGCAGAATGATCATTACTAGCAAAAACCGCTTTCGCATCCAATACACACTGCTTAACTTGCGCCTCATGTGTAAATGTTGCACAACCCAAGGCATCTGATAAATTCGCAGGGTTTACTATCCGGTGCTGCGAATCGTCACCATCAACTGAAGTGACCACAATACAATCAGCACGCCACTCACAATCGATCCATGACTTTTGTGCCTCTCTTAAAGCGTCTACCTCATCTTGTTCAGAAAGCACAATTGACTTGGAATTGCCACGAGTAGGCTGATAAATATCCTTCGGCAATGGAATCTTTGGATGGCTCGCTTGAGAATCACCCTCAACTTCACTCAAAACGTCAGAAGCCAATTCACTTGGCTTGATATTCTCATCAAATAGATGGTTGATAAACGAGCTGTTTGCACCATTTTCCAGCAAACGCCTCATTAGATAAGCCAGTAAATCTTTGTGACTGCCAATGGGTGCGTATATTCTTGAAACCACGCCGTATTGCCTCACCAACTGATTGTGTAATGACTCACCCATGCCGTGCAAACGCTGCACCTCAAAACCCTCACTATTGCCGGCAATTTCACAAATACTAATTAGCGTATGCGCGTTGTGACTGGCGAATTGTGGATAAATTCTATCTCGCATTTTGAGAAGCTTTTGTGCGCAAACTAGGTATGAGTAATCGGTATTTGATTTCTTGGTAAACACCGGATAGTCAACATCACCCAATACTTGCGATTTTTTGATTTCAGTATCCCAATAAGCACCCTTCACCAATCGCAACATAATTTTCAAATGTTGCTTTTTACTCAGTTCATATAGCCAGTCGATTACCAGCGGCGCACGCTTTTGGTAAGCCTGTACAACAACACCAAAGCCTTGCCAGTCGGTGCCGGATTTGCTTTGGGCAATAGCTTCTATCACATCCAGAGACAAGTCCAAGCGCTCAGCCTCTTCTGCATCAATATTGATGGCAATATTGTACTGCTCTGCAATATCAATCAATATCAACACCCTAGGCACCAATTCATTTAACACACGGTCTCTGTGCATAAAATCATACTTCGGGTGCAGGGCGGATAACTTGACTGAAATGCCGTTTGCCCCAATAATATCGCTGCCTTCGTTACTCTTGCCAATAGCAATCAAGGCTTTTTTGTAAGACAAAAAATACCTATCGGCATCATCCATGGTCCAAGCAGCCTCTCCCAGCATGTCAAATGAGTGAACGGCGACATTGCTTTTTGCGGCTTTAAGTGCTCTGCCAATATCCTCGGCAAAGACAAACTGCGAGCCAAAAAAGCGCATGACACTATGAGCGCTGAATCGAATACCAGGCCTTGCAAGAATGTCGAGTGCATGCTTGATACGATCTTTAATTGAGGTGTTATGGCCGTGACTAATCATCATATCCGCCACACTCAGTGCAATCGTCGCCATATTCACCATCGA
>JBBWVS010000076.1:0-11279 GCA_050256335.1 Gammaproteobacteria bacterium
ACCTGCCCAAAATAGAGTATTAACAACAACTAACCACTACATAAAGAGGCAAGGAATAGGAGGATAATGAAGTCTATCTATAATAGTCTTAACTAGCCCCTCTATTAGAGGGTGTTTCGACATATCTTTCCAACAGATGGACTCCGACAATGACACCCTATATATAAGCTACCCTGATGCTTTCAACAACCCCCTCAAAAACTTACAAGAACCCAGGTAAGTCAATTAAAGATCCATTGTAGAAACTGTAGACCAAACTGTAGACCAAAACAACTCCTTCTTGACGCCAATTAAACCAATGGTTACAATAGAGGTGTTGAAGTATCAGGGTTTCTGATTCCTTGTAAAGGGAATGATGTTAGGTCGAGGAGCCAAATTAATAAATCAAGACACCCCGTGGTGTCTTTTTTTATGCCTGAAAACCTTTGATACCACTGTGTTTTAAAATATACCTATATTTTAACGTATCATAACATACCTTTACATCTTGACAATTTGTGAGTACAAAAAGGTATGTACTCATGCTGACAGATGCCAAGATAAAAAATCTAAAACCAAGAAAAAAAACCTACTCAACTGCGGATAGCAATACCACAACCATTTACCCCGCCTCCGACAACCTTAGTTGAAAAACATGATTGGTCAGGCATAAAAGATTTGGCCAGATATGCTGCTATTCATTTAAACACCATGTCGTCTTATGAGTCTTAATTCTATGAGCAATTGTGAATTTTGAATTGTGTTTGTGAGCCTCCCCCGGATCAAAGAGCCTGGATAAATATCAGGAGGAGGGTGGTTTTTTTTACTGTATTTGTTTTGTACTCTATAAGCGAAACCTAAGTGTTAGACTTGTGCTACTACCGCCGGTATTTGGTTCATAGCCGAAGTGAATTGCGGTGGAGTCATTTAGCCAATAATTGCCTGCAAATCCAAACCCCACACTACCGCCACCAGTCACAGGGACAGAAAGCGACACTGTTGCCGAACTGTTGTCCGATAGGTAGCTTGAAAAACCAAGATTAATGGCATCTTCATCCACAGTGCCAGAGCCCCCGCTATCGAGCGTTAAGTCAATTTTAGAAACATTGTAGCCTATGATTATTTCGGCTTGATTATTTAGACTCCAAAGATAGCCAAAACCAAGTCTAGAAACTTTAGGGGTGCTGCTCGAATCAATATCCAAAGAAAATTGTCCATTGATAATGAAATTGCCAAAAGTGCCAGAGCCGCCAAGACTCAGGTAAAGACCATTGCCAACACCGTCAATTTTGACGGTACCAATGCCTGATTCCAAGTAGTTATAAGCATTCTCAAATCGATCGTTATTTGACTCGGCAATCGATATTGTTGAGGTTAAAAGCAAGATCAAAGGTAGAATTGTTCTACGCATAATAACTCCTATTTATTGATAACTTTCTGACACAGTATACGTTTTTATCGAGAATCACGCAAATCAGGAGTCATTATGGCATGCAGTGCGAATACACTCTAATTAAGAATACTTGTGCAAAAAAAACAAATCAAGAGGTTTGTCATTTAAACGTTTTAGTGTTTTGAGTAAAAGTCTTTTGGTAAGACTTATGGCTAAATAGGTGGACTCGCAGCAACCGATAAAGTTACCGTTAATAGTAGAGTTATCAATACCGTTCTTTTAATCATAAACGCCATTTTTTGCCTGATAGTCTCTGCCAGTGTACATAAAAATATTTCAAAATGAATCTAAAACTAAATTAAAGAGTCAATATAACATTTAAATAAATAGGTTGTAAGGAGCTATAGTGTGGTATATAATCCAACTTCCTTATTAGAAAATGGCGCATATGAGTAGCGAGATAAAAATCCTGATGATGCTTGTAGTAGTAGTCGGAATTGTCTGGCTATTTCCAGCCACTAATTACCTTAACTTCTAAGAATTCTTCTAGACCCAACACACCACCTTCGCGACCAATGCCGGAATGTTTGTAGCCACCAAAGGGTGCATCCATACTAAGGTTAGCACCATTAATTTCTACCATACCAGAGCGTAATCGTTTAGCAACGCGTTTGGCTTTATCGGCGTCTTGCGTTTGTATGTAGTTGGTTAAACCAAAGCACGTGTCGTTGGTAATTGCAATCGCTTCTTCTTCATCTTCGAATGGGATCATCGATAATACCGGGCCAAAGATTTCTGTTTGAGCGATGGTCATTTGATTATTAACATCGGAGAAAATGGTGGGTTTAACAAAGTAACCTGTTTCAAAACCTTCTGGCTTGCCTGTGCCTCCTGCGCTTAGCGTTGCTTTTTCATCAATACCTTGCTGGATAAGGTCTTGTATTTTATCAAATTGTAATTGAGAGACAACGGGCCCTATATGCTTACCTTTCTTCGCAGGTAAATCAACCAATGTTTGAGCTGCAACAGCTTGAGCTTTAGCTACAGACTGTTCATAAATAGAGCGTTCAACTAACATCCGTGTGGGTGCATTACAAGATTGACCGGTGTTGCTAAAACAATGCTTGACACCACGAATGATGGCATCATCATCGGCATCAGAGAAAATAATATTAGCACCTTTACCGCCCAGTTCTAGGCCAATTCTTTTGAAATCATCCGCTGCATTATGCGATATTAATGCACCCGCTCTTGTTGAGCCAGTGAAAGACACCATATCCACATCTGGATGTCCGCTTAGTTGAGAGCCTACACCTGGGCCGTCTCCATTGACAAGGTTAAAAACACCAGGGGGCAAGCCAGCCTCATCTATCATTTCGGCAAAAACCATGGAGGAAAGTGGTGCAATTTCAGAGGGCTTTAGTACCATCGTGCAGCCGGTGGCAATCGCAGGAATAACCTTAAGAGTGACTTGATTGATGGGCCAATTCCACGGTGTGATTAATGCACAGACGCCTTTGGGTTCAAAGACGATACGATTGTCTGGGGCGTGATCACCCAGGGGTTTTTCAAATTCAAAAGCTCTCAGTTTTTCAATAAAAGTTTTAATGTGCCCAGCGCCAGCGCCAGTTTGTGCAGTATTTGCAAAGTCGATTGGCGCACCCATTTCGAGTGAGATTGCCTCAGCCATATCAGACCATCGGCGTTTATAGATGCTATAAAGTGCTTCTAAAACTTCAATTCTTTGCTCTATTGAGGATACGCTCCAAGTTGTCAGTGCGTTTTTGGCTGCACTAACCGCAAGGTTAGTATCCGTTTCTGAACCCAATGAAATTGTTGCACAGACACTTTCGTCTGCTGGATTGATAACGTCAAAGTTGTTGGCATGGCTAGGATTAACCCAAGCGCCATTGATGTAGAATTGTGTTTGATTGAGCATAACTTCCTCGAGCAATTAAAAGGGGGAATTATGCTACACGTTTGCTAAGCGGTCAATAGCTAATTTAATGTTTTCCATGCTCGTGGCAAAAGAAAAGCGTGCATAGCCTGGTGCACCAAATGCCGAACCCGGAACAAGGGCAATGTTTAAGGTTTCTAAGCAATAGGTTGCAAATTCGACATCATCAGCCAGACCAAGGCGATCAATAAGGCCTTGTACTCTTGGAAAAGAATAAAAAGCGCCACCGGATTCAGGGCACTCGATACCATCGATGGCGTTAAGACCTGCAACAATATAATCGTACCTTCTTTTAAAGGTTTTAACCATTTCCTCAATAAATGACTGATCGCCGTTAAGGGCTTCAAGTGCTGCCGCTTGTGCAACTGAGCTAGGGTTAGAGGTGGATTGGCCTTGAATTTTCTTCATTGATTTAATGATGGTCTCAGGACCCGCAGCATAACCAATTCGCCAGCCTGTCATGGCGTAAGCTTTAGAGACGCCATTGAGAATCATGGTGCGATCTTTTAATGACGGACACGCCATAACAATATTAACAAAATCTTCATCACCCCAGCGAATGTGCTCGTAGATATCATCGGTCAAAATAATGATTTGTGGGTGTCTCATTAGAACAGCGCCTAAAGACTCAAGCTCTGATTTTGTGTAAACCACTCCAGTTGGGTTTGAAGGGCTGGTAAGTACCACTAATTTTGTCTTGGCATTAATTGCCGCTTCGAGTTGCTCTGGTGTTATTTTAAATCCTTGCTCAAGGCCGGTTTCGATGATAACTGGGGTAGCGTCTGCAAGAATGACAATATCTGGATATGACACCCAATAAGGCGCCGGAATGACCACTTCATCACCCTCATCCAGTATCGCTTGACAAAGGTTGTAAAAAACCTGTTTTCCACCAGAAGAGACCATAACCTCGTTCATAGAGTATCTTAAGTTGTTTTCTCTTACAAATTTTTCGCAAATGGCTTTTTTAAGTTGCGGTGTGCCATCAACAGCAGTGTAGCGAGTCTCTCCAGCCTTAATGGCATTGATGCCCGCTTCCTTAATATTGAGCGGCGTATCAAAGTCCGGCTCACCGGTACCCATTGGTACAATTGCAATACCTTGTGCTTTTAATTCATTGGCTTTAGCAGTAACCGCAAGAGTGGCGGATGGCTTAATTTTTTGGACTCGATTTGAAAGGATGTTTGACATTTACGGTGGTGGTGAATTAGTTTAAAATTAAACGCTCATTTTAAAGAAAAAGTGCTAAAAGTGGTTAGAAAATTTCAACTAAAGTCTACTTTTTCTCCGAAAGGAGATCAACCCCAAGCGATTGAGACTTTGGTTGATGGAATTAATGCAGGTGCCAAATATCAAACGCTTCTCGGTGTGACCGGTTCAGGTAAAACCTTCACTCTAGCGAATGTCATTGAAAAGACACAAAAACCCAGCCTGATCATGGCACCTAACAAAACTCTTGCGGCGCAACTCTACAGCGAAATGAAGGAGTTTTTCCCAAATAATGCGGTTGAGTATTTTGTCTCTTATTATGACTATTATCAGCCCGAGGCCTATGTGCCAGCTTCGGATACTTATATTGAAAAAGACGCCTCCATTAATGAGCAAATTGAGCAAATGCGCTTGTCGGCGACCAAGGCGTTATTAGAGAGGCGAGACGTTATTATTATCGCCAGTGTCTCAGCTATCTATGGACTTGGCGATCCAGAGAGCTATATGAAAATGCTTTTGCATCTCACAGTCGGCGAAGTTACTAAGCAGCGAGAGATTCTTTCGCGACTTTCAGAGATGCAATACAACCGCAATGATATGACTTTGACTCGAGGGCATTTTCGTGTCAAAGGTGAAATTATTGATATTTTCCCAGCAGATTCTGAAGAGCGTGCACTGAGGGTTGAAATGTTTGATGATGAGGTTGAGGCTTTGTCATGGTTTGATCCGCTTACGGGGGAAAAAATCAAAGCCCTACAACGGATAACCATTTATCCAAAAACCCATTACGTTACGCCAAAATCAAAAATACTGAGCGTGCTTGATGACATCAAGGCGGAACTTGTTGTGAGAAAGAAAGAGTTATTGGCGCAAAATAAACTGGTTGAAGAGCAACGCCTTTCACAGCGTGTTGTTCTTGATGTAGAGATGATGCGAGAGTTAGGTTATTGTACTGGCATTGAAAATTACTCGCGCTATTTATCGGGAAGAAAGGCGAACGAGCCGCCACCGACTTTGATGGATTATCTACCAACAGACGCGTTGGTTATATTGGACGAGTCGCATGTGACTGTCAGCCAAATTGGCGGTATGTACAAAGGCGATAGATCAAGAAAAACCACTTTGGTTGATTTTGGTTTTCGTCTACCATCAGCGCTTGATAATCGCCCTTTGAGGTTTGATGAGTTTTCAGATCGCGTCAATCAATGTATTTTGGTTTCAGCAACCCCGGCTAATTTTGAGCTGGAGGTTTCTAGCTTCATTGCCGAACAAGTAGTGAGACCAACAGGGCTTCTGGATCCGGGGATTGATGTACGTCCAGTTGATAGCCAAGTGGATGATCTTCTGTCTGAAATTCATAAAAAGGTGGCTCTAAAAGAGCGCGTTTTGGTAACGACGCTGACCAAACGCATGTCCGAGCAATTGAGTGATTATTTACACGAGCATCAAGTGAAAGTACGTTATTTACACTCGGATATTGACACCGTTGAGCGAGTCGAGATTATTCGTGATTTGCGTCTTGGTGTGTTTGATGTCTTAGTGGGTATTAATCTTTTGCGAGAGGGTTTGGATATTCCCGAAGTATCTTTAGTGGCAATACTTGATGCCGATAAAGAGGGTTTTCTGCGCTCCGAGCGATCCCTCATTCAGACCATGGGTAGGGCGTCAAGACATGTGAATGGTTCGGTCATTCTCTACGCTGATCGCATCACAAATTCTATGCAAAGAGCGATGGATGTGACCAGTAAAAGACGCGAGAAACAAAAAGTTTATAATAAAAAATACGGGATAATTCCCACAGGCATTGTTAAGCCGATTATTAACATTCTGGATACCGATTTATCTGCCGGCGAGATTGATGATCAGCTTAACTCTGATGTTATTGCGGTGCATTTGTCGCCTGTGCAGTTGGCAAAAGAATTAAAACGCCTTGAAAAAAAGATGTATCAGTTTGCTCAAGACTTAAAATTCGAAGAGGCGGCCGATGTGCGTAACCATATAAAACGATTAAAAGATGGACAATTTAAATAGCATTACTTTAAACATTACAGAGATTTTCTATTCACTCCAAGGCGAGGCAAAAGATGTTGGTATACCGACGGTTTTTATTCGTTTAACGGGCTGCCCGCTTCGTTGTAATTATTGTGATACGACTTATGCCTTTAAAGGTAACAACCCTTTAACGATTGATGATATTTTGACTGAGGTGCGTCAATATAAAACTAACTATGTTTGTGTTACTGGCGGAGAACCTTTGGCGCAGAAAAATTGCCTTAAACTGCTGGATACTCTGGCTGAAAATAACTACAATATTTCTCTAGAAACCAGTGGTAGTATTGACATTGCACCTGTGAACCCTCAAGTATCTATTGTGATGGATTTAAAAACACCTTCATCAACGGAGTGCCACCAAAATCGCTATGAAAATGTCCCTCTTTTAGAAATCAAGGATCAGCTGAAGTTTGTTATTGCAAATCGTGACGACTTTGATTGGTGTTGCGATGTGTTGGAAAACAATACAACACCAGCTGGCGTGCTTTTTTCACCTGTATACGAGTCTTTAAAGCCCGCTCAGTTGGCTGACTGGATTCTTGAAAAGCAACTTAACGTGCGACTGCAAGTGCAGCTGCATAAGATCCTTTGGGGTGAGGAGCAAGGCAAATAAATAATTTAAGTTTTTTGTCCTGATTCGATTAATACCTGTGCTTTGTCTATAGCAACGTGATACTGAGGATCTTCTAGAACATTAACTTCCACCAAATCTTTGGCTGTGTTTAACAGCAATCGACACTCTGCACTAAGATGCATTAAGTGCAGCGTTTTTCCGGATTTTTGATAGCGTTCAGCCAGATTATCAACCGCCTGAATGGCTGAGTGGTCCATCACCCGTGAATTTTGAAAATCAATAAAGACTTCTTTAGGGTCGTTGCTTGGAGAGAAGATGGCGTGAAAGTGCTCAATCGAGCCAAAAAATAGTGCACCTTTTAGTTTGTAAATTTTAGCGCCACTGTCATCTATGTCATCAGTTGCATGAATTTGGCTTGCTGAATCCCAGGCAAAAGATAGGGCGGACATAATAACGCCTGCGATAACTGCCAGGGCTAGGTTGTCTGTCATTACCGTGATAACAGCAACTGAGATACCGACAATAATATCGGGCAGCGGGATCTTACCAAATAGGCGGAACGAGCCCCATTCAAAAGTGCCGATAACCACCATCATCATGACACCAATCAGAACCGCAACTGGAATCATTTCAATGTATTTATCCAGATAAAGAATGAAAAATAATAAAACGATTGCGGCAACAAAGCCTGAAAGTCGACCACGACCACCGGATTTAATATTAATCAAACTTTGGCCAACCATTGCGCAACCACCCATGCCACCAAAAAATCCCGTCACAGTGTTAGCCACACCTTGGCCGATGCATTCTTTATTTGGCCGTCCAGTTGTTTCTGTTAAATCGTCAATTAGGTTGAGTGTTAGTAGGCTTTCGATCAAGCCAACAAGCGCCATTACAATTGCGTATGGAAAGACAATGCGCAGAGTTTCTAAATCAAACGGTACTTCGGGTAGGTGAAACGGTGGAAATACTCCGCCAATGGGTGAAATATCACCAACCGTACGTGTGTCAAGACCCAATAATAAGACAGCAGTTGTGCCAATGACAATAGCCACTAGAGTTGAGGGGATTGCACGGGTTAATTTTGGTAAGTATTGAATAATAATCATGGTCATCACCATAATAACCAGCATAATCATTAAGGGAGAGCCGCTGATCCATTCGTCTGCCACTTTGAATTGCTTGATTTGTGCGAGGAAAATAACCATCGCTAAACCGTTAACAAAGCCAAGGAAAACCGGATGCGGCACCAAACGAATGAATTTGCCCATTTTTAATAGGCCAAAACTTATTTGAATAACACCCATAACTACAACTGCCGCAAATAAATATTCGACGCCGTGTTGCGCAACCAATGTGCCGATAACAACAGCAATAGCGCCTGTTGCGCCTGAAATCATGCCGGGTCTACCACCAATAATCGAAGTAATAATACCGATAGTAAAGGCGGCATACAGTCCGACCAAAGGATTGAGGCCCGCTAACAAGGCGAAAGCGACCGCTTCTGGTACTAGGGCGAGCGCTACGGTTAAGCCAGACAAAATATCATTCTTTGCGTTGCTAGGAACGCGCTTGTGAATCAGTTTAAACATGGTTATTGTTGGTTGGGGTTGTATTTTTAGTTCTTTGCAGCGGGGATAACAGGAGTTGGTGATTGAACATCACAATTTTGCGCTCGATGACGTAGCGCGTGGTCCATTAGCGTTAAGGCTAACATAGCTTCAGCAATCGGCGTTGCACGAATGCCGACACATGGATCGTGGCGACCCTTAGTAATAACTTCGTCTACCTCACCGTTAACATCAATGCTTTCAATAGGCAGGCGCAAGCTCGAAGTTGGTTTAAGTGCAATAGAAACCAATAAGTCTTGGCCTGAGCTAATACCACCCAGTGTGCCACCTGCATTGTTTGAAGTAAAGCCTTCAGGTGTCAGTGAGTCGCGGTGTTCTGAGCCTTTTTGGGTGATGGCGTTAAAACCAGCACCGATTTCAATACCTTTAACAGCGTTGATACTCATCATTGCGTGGGCAATATCAGCCTCTAAGCGGTCAAAAATTGGCTCACCAAGACCAACAGGCATGCCGCTGGCGACAATATTAATGCGCGCTCCAATAGAGTCGCCTGATTTTCTCAAGGCATCCATATAGGTTTCTAATTCGTTGACTTTGGTAACATCAGGGCAGAAGAACGGATTGTTATGCACTTCGTTCCAATCAAAATTTTCAATGATAATTGGCCCGAGTTGCGCCAAATAACCGCGAATCTCGATGCCGTATTTTTCTTGCAAGTATTTTTTGGCAATGCCACCAGCAGCAACTCTCATGGCTGTTTCTCTGGCCGATGAACGGCCACCACCACGATAATCTCTTATGCCGTACTTTTGCTGATAGGTGTAGTCTGCATGACCTGGGCGAAAAGAATTGGCAATATTGCTATAGTCTTTTGAGCGTTGATCGGTGTTTTGAATCGAAAGTGCGATTGGTGTGCCTGTGGTAACACCCTCAAAAGTACCCGAGAGAATTTTAACTTTGTCTTCTTCGCGGCGCTGCGTTGTATGGCGCGAAGTGCCTGGTTTTCTTAAGTCTAAATCGCCTTGCATGTCGTCTTCAGTTAGGCTCATTCCGGGTGGGCAGCCGTCAACAATGCCAATTAAGGCTTCACCGTGGCTTTCGCCAGCAGTGGTAAGAGTGAAAATTTTTCCAAAAGAATTGCCCGACATGCTTATAAATTAGCTGATATTTAATGCGAGCTATTATACCACCAAGGGTAAATAAGGTATTGCTTTGCGCTATAGTGACTTTAACAATAAAGGCTTTTTATGCAGAGTCTATTGAGTTTTTCTTTTGCTAATAAGTTAGTATGGCGAGTTAAACATTTTAGTTATCAAAAGCACGAGTATCCCTGAAAATACAATAAGTGCAGTGACATACAAAGCATAATCATAATTGCCTGACCAATTGGTTAGTGCTACAGCGTACAACGGTGCACCCACTTGACCCACTCCATAGGCTGCAGTCAGTGCGCCCATCAACACAATTGGGTTATGCTGGGCCAGTTTTCCGCCTAAATGGATGAACAGAGCCACCAAACCCACAAACGTGCCTCCGTAAAAAACACCCGACAGTAAATTTAAATAGATGTTGGTAGTAATGGCCGGAATTAAAATTCCAACTATTTGAATACTCATAGCAATAATAATGATATTAATATTGCCATATTTATTGGCTAAATACATCCAAGCAACGGAAGAAGGTATGCCAGCAAACCCCACTAAAAGCCAAGTAAGCCCAGCGTACTCCTCAACTCCCGGCAGTGATTTAATAATGGTGGGTAAAAAAGTTCCCTGCACAACAAAGCCAACACCTGCACTAAAGTAAGCTGCAATAAGGATTAGTACAAAACCAGAAAAAAGTACTGGATTAAAAGGCTGTTTTGTGGCGCTTTGCTTGACTGTTCTAGAAAAAGATAGAACGTGCCATGGGTAAAAAATAACTAATGCAGCGCTGAGCGCTAACACCAGCCACGATGTTTGCCAAGTGGATATGGATAAAACGTATCTAGCAATCATGTCGGATGCTACAAGCGCTACACCAATGCCTGAAAAGTAAATACCCATGGCTTTGGTTTTATTTTCTAAATTAAGCTTCATCATTATAATTGCCGAGCCAATTACCATTACCATCGCCGAACTAAAACCAGCAATTATTCTACTGGCTAGCCACCAATAATCATTATCTGTAATACCAATTATTAGGGTGGTGATAATACAAAAGAATAATCCCAATCTAAAGCACTTAACTTTGACGCTCATGCTTTTAACAAAAATAGCAAACAGTGCACCCAATAAGTAGCCGACATAATTAACAGAAGCCATAACACCTGAAAAAGCTAAAGACATGGCTTTGTCTTCCAGCATGGTTGGTAATAGAGAGGTGTATGAAAATCTAGCAACGCCAATGGCAATAAATAGACTAACAATGCCAGCTAATAATATATTGAAGTTGCTGTCTTTACGTAATAAGTCTGTTTTTATCACAAGTTAGCTGTTACTAAAATTACTAATTATATGCAAGATATTAAGTAAGGTTATGAAACGTATTTTGCACTATGAAGTA
>JBBWVS010000077.1:0-8360 GCA_050256335.1 Gammaproteobacteria bacterium
AAGACCCGACTCTATCATTGACAAAATTTCGGTTTACAAATCACGCCTAAGAATGGGCGATCGTCTCGCCGATAAAATCAAAAAAGATTGGAAAAATGAGACCATTGATGTTGTCATCCCTATTCCAGACACCTCTCGCACGGCCGCACTACAACTAGCTTATGAGCTAAGCGCTAAATATCGAGAAGGTTTTATTAAGAATCGTTATATTGCAAGAACTTTTATCATGCCGGGACAAAAAGAGCGAAAAAAATCTGTCCGTCAAAAACTCAGCGCTATTGGGCTAGAATTCAAAGGCAAAAATGTACTATTGGTTGATGACTCTATCGTTCGCGGCACCACCAGTAAAGAGATTGTACAAATGGCAAGAAACGCAGGTGCCGCCAAAGTATTCTTTGCCTCTGCTGCGCCAGCCGTTCGCTTCCCTAATGTTTACGGCATTGACATGGCGAGCAAAAAAGAATTTATCGCACACAACAGGAGTACCGAAGAAGTCTGCAAGGCAATTGGTGCCGATCGGTTGATTTATCAAAATTTGGACGACCTAATTTGGTCTGTACAACAAGGCAATCCCGACATCAAAACTTTTGATTGCTCGTGTTTTGATGGTAAGTACGTTACTAAGGACATTAATAATGCTTATTTGGATAGCATTGAAGCACTACGTTGTGATAAAGCCAAGCAAAAACTAGAGACAAACGAAAGCTCTGAAATGATCTGCACTGATGTAGGATAAGCTGAGACCTTTGCACTAACCATTTTAGTTTTGATAGTGGGATTTTTTTTATTTTACAAGGCATAATTATAAAAACCCTACTTGCTGTCTGGTGATAAAATTTAACGCTGTAAAATGGAAAAAATCCCTAACCTAAAGGGCTGAGGCGAAAATGCTAAAAAGTGCAGAAAAATTCTCATCAATAGCTAATGCTATTAATTTTAAATTTTTACACATTTTTTATTCATTTTTATCACGCAGCAAATTTTAAAATGATTTATGTAAAGATCTCAATACCATGACAGAAAAAAAATTCGAAACTATTGCCATTAGAGTGGGTCACAGAAAAACAGCGGAGCAAGAGCACTCGCCTGCTATTTTTCTGACATCAAGTTTTGACTTTGATAGTGCTGAGCAAGCGGCCAAACGCTTTGCTAAGGAAGAGTCAGGCAATATTTATACAAGATTTACCAATCCTACCGTTGATGCATTCCAAAGCCGTCTAGCAGCACTTGAAGGTGCCGAAGGCTGTCTGGCAACCTCAAGTGGTATGTCTGCTATATTTGCAACTTTGATGGCCTTACTCAAATCTGGTGACCATATTGTTGCCTCTCGCTCTATGTTTGGTACAACAATTGCACTACTTAACGACATTATCTCTAAATTCAATATCGATGTGACTTTTGTTGACTTGTCGGATATCAGTGATTGGAAGCGCTCGATCCAATCAAATACCAAGATTTTTTTGTTGGAAACGCCATCAAATCCTTTGGGAGAAGTGGTCGATATTCGTACACTGGCAACACTTAGCAAGAAAAATAATATCATATTAGCGGTTGATAATGTCATTATGACGCCCGCTCTGCAACAGCCGTTAGCGCTGGGTGCGGATTTGGTGATTCATTCTGCAACAAAATACATTGACGGACAAGGTCGTTGTTTGGCGGGGGCAATCGTAGGTAGTAGCGATCTGCTTGAAGAAATTGGTGGCTTTATCAGAACAACAGGCCCAACTCTCAGTGCCTTTAACGCCTGGATTTTGCTTAAAGGACTTGAAACACTGTCGCTTAGGATGAAGGCCCATTGTGACAACGCGAGTAAGCTTGCCAACTGGCTAGTAGAGCAAGAATTTGTTGAAAAAGTCCATTATTTAGGCTTAGAATCCCACCCAAACCATCAAGTAGCTAAATTGCAACAGTCCGGCTTTGGCGGTATTGTTTCCTTTGAGGTTAAAGGTGGCAAGGAAGGTGCATTTCGTCTCATCAATAATACCAAAATGCTCTCGATCACCGCAAACCTTGGTGACACCAAAAGTACAATTACGCATCCGGCAACCACAACACATGGACGACTAAGTGATGAAGAAAGAGCGCAGAGTAGTATCACCGATGGATTGATTCGCATCTCTGTAGGACTTGAGGATATCGGCGATATTATCTCTGATTTGAGGCTTTAACTTGGATTTAACACACCAGTCAATTATGATAAAATTCCCGCTACAAGGGGAACCTCAACACTTATGAAGCAAAACAGCTACTCTTATGAAGATTTAATCCGTTGCGGACATGGCGAATTATTCGGGCCTGGAAATGCGCAATTGCCAAAACCACCCATGCTAATGTTCGATCGCATTACCCAAATCTCTGACGAGGGTGGCGAGTACGGCAAAGGTATTATTACAGCAGAACTAGATATCAACCCTGATTTATGGTTTTTTGACTGCCACTTTAACGAAGACCCTGTAATGCCGGGCTGCCTTGGTGTTGACGCCATGTGGCAACTGGTGGGTTTTTTCCTAGGCTGGCTCGGCGGACCCGGAAGAGGTCGCGCACTCGGTTCCGGTTATATCAAATTTACCGGTCAAGTGCTGCCAACCAGCAAAAAAGTGACCTACAAAATTGACCTCTCCAGAGTGATTGCACGTAAACTCTACATGGGTATTGCTGACGCAACGATGGAAGTTGATGGAAAAGTAATTTACGAAGCCACCAGCCTTAAAGTTGGCCTATTCACCGACACCTCTGCTTTCTGATGAAGCGCGTTGTTATCACTGGCATGGGAATTATTTGCAGTCTTGGCAAAAATAAGGCCGAAGTATTAGAGTCCCTCAAAACAGCCAAATCGGGTATTAAATTTAGTGAAAAATACGCTGAAATGGGCCTAAGATCCCATGTACATGGCGAACTTCCTGAAGTGGACCCAAAAGCAGTCATCGACCGCAAAATGTTACGCTTTATGGCTGATGCCTCTATTTATAACGCCCTAGCGTTAGATGAAGCCATTAAGCAATCGGGCTTGACAGACGAGCAAGTATCAAATGAACGCACTGGATTGATTACTGGCTCCGGTGGCGCCTCCAACCAAAATGTTGTTGAAGCGGCTGATATATTAAGAGAAAAAGGTATTAAACGTGTTGGACCCTATCGAGTACCTCCAACCATGGGTTCAACGACTTCAGCTTGCCTATCTACGCTATTCAAAATCAAAGGCATTAATTATTCAATTACTTCTGCCTGCTCCACTAGTGCGCACTGTATTGGTAACGCCATGGAGCAGATTCAAATGGGCAAGCAAGATGTGGTTTTTGCCGGTGGTGGCGAAGAGCTTGATTGGTCACTTACGATGCTATTTGATGCCATGGGAGCTTTGTCTTCCAAATATAACGATACCCCTGAAAAAGCCTCAAGAGCTTATGACGCCAACCGTGATGGTTTTGTTATTTCAGGTGGCGGCGGTGCATTGGTGCTTGAGTCTTTGGAGCATGCACAAGCTCGAGGCGCACATATTATTGCTGAACTTACAGGTTATGGTGCAACTTCTGATGGCTACGACATGGTCGCACCATCGGGTGAAGGCGCAAAGCGCTGCATGCAGCTAGCAACCAGTACGGTTGATGGACCAATTGACTATATTAATGCGCACGGCACTTCAACACCCGTTGGCGACATGAGAGAGCTGCAAGCCATTAAAGAGGTGTTTGGCGACAACATACCTATGGTGGGTTCGACAAAATCCCTTTCTGGACACGCGCTAGGCGCTGCAGGCGTCAACGAGTCTATTTACTCGTTGTTGATGCTCGAGCATGGCTTTGTAGTTGAATCGGTCAATATAGAAACACTGGACGAAGAGGCTGTAGGCGTACCGATTGTCAGGGAAACCAAAGAGGTTTCGCTTAATCGAGTAATGTCAAATAGCTTCGGCTTCGGCGGTACCAATGCTTGTTTGGTATTCGAGAAGTTTGTTGACTAAAACTAGACTCTAAGGTCTAGCATCAATCTCCTTACTTTCTTTCTCAGAAGGCAGCATGTCCGCCTTAGAAATACCTAGAGCCAAAATCATTGAGCTCGCGACATAGATAGATGAATAGGTACCGATCACAACACCAATCAGCAATGCACCAGCAAAGCTGTGAATCACCTCACCACCTAAATAGAACAGTGCTAACAAAACAAGCAATGTTGTTAATGAAGTCATTATTGTACGTGACAACGTTTGATTCAGTGCGTCATTAATAATGGGTTTTGGGTCGACTTTACGTGTCGATAGGAAGTTCTCACGGATGCGATCAAAAACCACAATCGTATCGTTAAGCGAATAACCAATGACCGCTAAAATCGCCGCCAGAACCGTTAGGTCGAATTCAATTTGCAAAGCAGAGAAAACACCTAATACAACAATAACATCATGAACCAATGCCGCAATTGAGCCCAAGGCAAAGCGATACTCAAACCTGAACGCAACATAAATAAGAATACCAATCAAGGCGTAAAGCATTGCAAGACCGCCGTCGTTAGTCAACTCTTCACCCACTTTCGGACCAACAAACTCAACCCTACGTATATCCACACCTTCGCCAAGCATGTGAATAATCGAAGAGCTTAATTTGGCAGACGATACTTGCTGTGGCTCAAGTTGAATCAACACTTCCGTGTCAGAGCCAAAGTATTGCACGTTAGTACCCTGGTAATTTGCCGCATTGAGTTTGCCACGAATCTCTTCAAGATCAGCGGTTTGTTGATAGCCAACCTCAATCAGCGTGCCGCCGGTAAAGTCGATGCCCAGTTTAAGGCCTTGAACAGATAACGAAACAATGGATGCAATAAGTAAAACTGCAGAAAAAATCATCGCCAAGTGGCGTCTATTGACAAAGTCAATATTTGGAATATTTAGGGATTTCAAACTCATATCGCTAACTCCTTAACTTTTTTACCGCCGTAAATAAGATTAATCAATGCACGTGAGACCACAATTGCGGTGAACATCGAAGTGATGATACCAATTGACAAGGTCACTGCAAAGCCTTTAATTGCGCCAGTGCCAAAGCTAAATAAAACAATGGACGCTATCAGGGTGGTAATGTTCGCGTCAGCAATGGTTAATAATGCTTTCTCATAACCGGCCGAAATGGCTTTCTGAATATTCCTGGTCGACTTTAACTCTTCCTTGATGCGTTCAAAAATAAGCACATTGGCATCAACTGCCATACCGACTGTAAGCACAATACCGGCAATACCAGGCAGTGTCAGTGTTGCTTGAATTAATGACAATACGGCAACAATTGTCACCAAATTCAACGTCAGTGCTACATTGGCAACTAAGCCAAAAACGCGATAACGCCAAGCCATGAAAGCCAATACCAAAGCAAAACCAACCAATACAGATAAAAAGCCTTTGGCAATATTATCAGCCCCTAGGCTTGGGCCAATGGTGCGCTCTTCAATAATTTCAATCGGCGCAGAAAGTGAGCC
The DNA here is from genome assembly GCA_050256335.1 of Gammaproteobacteria bacterium. Lineage (GTDB taxonomy): Bacteria > Pseudomonadota > Gammaproteobacteria > PS1 > Pseudothioglobaceae > Pseudothioglobus. The sequence continues at coordinate 5,464 of JBBWVS010000077.1, forward strand.
CGCTCTCAACAATAAAGCAAGATTTCTGGCTGCTCGCGCACTCTCCATACCAGTGACTTGGAAGCGATTCGAAAAAGTACCTTGAATCGTGGCAGCATTGATGATGTCCTGCGTCTTGGTTCGCAATTTAACCATTTCGCCATCTTCAAGCACGGTTTCAACTTTGTTTTCAATATAAACAACAGCCATTCTATGATTTATAAACTCTTTAGTCGTTTCCAACATTGAGCGACCGCCTGGACTATCAAGCTGAATGTTTACCATTGGGGCGTTGTTCTGATCAATACCAGAAGATGCGCCTGTGATATTTTCACCGGTTGCGATCACAGAGCTTTTAAGTAGCAACGGCCTGCCACTCTTAAAATAATACAACTTCGAACCAACAGGCGCTTTTCCTGTACTCACTGCCAATTGAAGATCATTCTTTTCATCAACCAACCTAAACTCAATAGTGGCAACAGCGCCCAAAATCTCTTTTGCTCGGGCGGTGTCTTGTACGCCAGGTAATTGCACGACAATTCTCTCTGAGCCTTGTTGCTGAATAATAGGCTCGGCCACGCCCAACTCATTAACACGATTACGCAATGTTGTTATGTTTTGTTTTAACGCTGTTGATTTTGAGGTCTTTATAGCCCCAGGCGTTATTTCTAAACTAAGCTGAAGCTCAGACTCACTACCATCAACGATTTTCAAGTCAAACAATTCATCTTTTATGATTGCCTTGCCTTGTCGCTTGGACTCTTCAGTTTTGAAGGTAACAAGCAAACTATTGCCTTCTTTGCGGATACTCTTATACAGACGATCTTCACGAAGTAGTGATCTCAATTCATTGTAGTAGCGGTCAATCGACATCGCCACAACCGCTTCCATGTCAACTTCAAGAAGGAAATGTACACCGCCTCTTAAATCCAGACCCAAAGACATGGCACGACCGCCTAAGTCTGACAGCCACAGTGGCACTGAAGGCGCTAGATTAAGCGCAACAACATAGTTGCGACTCAATGTCTTTTTCAGTAAAGCCTGCGTGGAAAGCTGTGCCTGAGACTGAGAGTTTTCAAAACGAATCAAAATACGATTGTCCGACAACCCAATCGACTTATAGTCAACTGCATTACTCGAAAGGGTGTTTTCAACCGTTATTACATCTTGCTCGCCAATGCTGGCATCACCAGCGTGCGAGATTTGGATTGCCAAATCAGAGCCATAGATATTCGGTAGTGCATACAGTGCTGATAATAAAAGGAAAAGAGCAATTAATGCATTTTTCCAGCCAGAGTAATGGTTCATCTTAGTTTTGTTGTAATCTTAAAGTTTAACGGTGCCTTTAGGCATTTTGCTATTGATGCCTTGCTTTTGCACTTTCACGGTCACACCAGAGGCGATTTCTAAATCTGCAAAAGACTCGTCAACAGCAGTAATTTTTCCAACGATACCGCCGTTGGTGACCACTTCGTCGCCTTTTTTCAACTCACTCAAAACCTTCTTATGGTCTTTGGCGCGTTTTTGCTGTGGCCTGATGAGCAAAAAATACATCAAGCCAAACATAGCTACTAAAATAAATATTTGTGAATCCATTGTTGTTTCTCCAAAAAAGTTAAGTTATTTTATAGTAGTTAAGCCACCCATGTAGCTTTGCAACACTTCTGGAATGGCTATACTTCCATCCTCTTGCTGATAGTTCTCAATCACTGCCACCAGTGTACGCCCCACCGCAAGACCCGAACCATTCAGTGTGTGCAATAGTTCAGTATTATTGGTTTTAGGATTTTTCCACCTAAGCTGCATGCGTCGTGCTTGGAAATCCTCAAAACAAGAGCACGATGAAATTTCACGATAAGCCGATTGACCTGGTAGCCACACTTCAAGGTCGTAAGTTTTTGCAGAAGAAAATCCCAAATCACCGGTGCATAAAATCACCTTGCGATAAGGCAGCTTTAACGCTTGCAAGATACCCTCTGCATGAGACGTTAATTGCTCCAATACTTCGTAAGAAGATTCTGGTTTTGAGATTTGCACCAACTCCACTTTTTCAAACTGGTGCTGGCGAATCAAGCCCCTAGTATCACGACCGTAAGCACCCGCTTCTGAGCGAAAACAAGGCGTGTGGGCAACAAACTTTAATGGCAAATCCGATTCTTTAATGATCGAATCGCGCACCATATTGGTCACTGGAACCTCGGCCGTTGGAATAAGATAAAGCGATTTTGCCTCACCCTCTTCGCCTTTCAGGCTGGTTTTAAACAAATCCGCTTCAAATTTTGGTAATTGGCCTGTACCCGTCAGTGAATCTGCATTGACTAAGTACGGTACATAAGTCTCAGTGTAACCATTCACATCAACGTGCTGATCAATCATGAATTGTGTCAACGCTCGCTGAAGTTTTGCCAGCTTGCCCGTCATCACCACAAATCGTGTACCTGAGATTTTTGCCGCCGTAGCAAAGTCTAGGCCAATTTTTTCGCCTAAATCAACGTGATCTTTAACCTCGAAATCGTATTTACCTGGCTCACCCCATGTCGACACTTCAATATTATCATCCTCACTGTCGCCACGAGGTACAGAAGGGTGTGGGATATTGGGCATTGACATTGCAATGTCGTCAATTTGGTTTTGTATTTTTTGTAATTCAGCCTTGCCGTCTTCCAATTTTGTACCAAGATCTGACACTTCATCGAGTAATGGCTTAATATCTTCACCGGCCGCTTTTGCTTTGCCAATAGCTTTCGATCGAGTATTGCGTAAATTCTGCAATTCTTGAGTCTCTATTTGGACAATTTTTCTCTTTGTCTCAAGCGCCTTAAAGGCCTCTACATCAAAGCTATAATCTCTTCTGTTGAGTTGTTCTACAACATAATCAAGACTCTCTCTTAACTGCTTACTTGCTAACATTTACTAAC
>JBBWVS010000078.1:0-36775 GCA_050256335.1 Gammaproteobacteria bacterium
TTATATCGCTACTACTGAATATTGTTAACAAGAAAATGAGCATTAAGGGGCAATAGAATGGCGGTATATGAACAACAAGAACTTAGAAAGCCGCCAATCAGCCAAGTGGGTATTGTCCGCTGGCTAAGGGTTAATCTCTTCTCTTCAAGGGTTAATATTGGCTTAACGCTTGCTGCACTGTACATGCTTTATATCATCATCCCACCGCTGCTAAATTGGACGATTTTCGATGCCAACTTCAATTTTGGCGAATTTAGTATTTTTGGCTTTGAATTTGGTGAAGTGATGGCTACCAACACAAATTGCGGTCGTTCCGCAGCCTGCTGGCCGTTTATCTATGAGAAGTTTGATATGTTTATCTATGGCTTCTACCCACGTGATTTGGTTTGGCGCGTCGACAGCGTTTTTGCGATGACAGCCATGCTTTTCGTTATTGTGCGCTTGGTGCGTAATCGCAAAGGCAGTGCCAAAATTCTCCTTACAACATTTGTTGTTTTCCCTATTGTTTCTTTTTATCTTATTGCAGGCGGTGTTTTTGGTCTTGAAGAGGTCAAAACCCATCAATGGGGCGGGTTAACACTAACCCTTGTGATTGCTTCTGTTGGTATCCTTGTCTCGTTTCCAATCGGAATCCTACTGGCTTTAGGTAGGCAATCCAACTTACGAGTCATTAGCTTTTTCTCAACAATTTATATCGAGTTTATTCGTGCAGTGCCTTTGATCACCATTCTATTTATGGCGTCATTTGTACTACCTTTGTTCTTTACAGGGGGTGTGGACTTCGACAAACTCCTAAGGGCGCTGATTGCGATTACGCTGTTCCAAGCGGCTTATTTTGCTGAAGTGGTGCGTGGCGGCTTACAAGCCATACCGACAGGACAATATGAAGCTGCAGATGCAATAGGGCTTAATTACGTTCAAAAAAACGCCCTAATCATTCTGCCTCAAGCATTGAAAATATCCATTCCAAACTTAGTTGGCTCTTCTATTTCACTATTCAAGGACACCACGCTGGTGCTTATTATTGGCCTGATGGACATGCTTGCTATGGTTAATATGACCGCAAATGATATCAATTGGCTCGGCCGCGAAACAGAAGGCTTTGTCTTTGTAACAATGACCATGTGGATTTTCCTTTACTCCATGTCACGCTACTCCAGAAAACTGGAAGTACGCTTTAGTACCGATCATAAAAATTAATAAGGTTTTAAAATGACAACAGAAAATAACAACACAAACATTATCGAAATTAGCAACCTTAACAAGTGGTATGGAGAGTTCCAAGCACTAAAAAACATTAATTTGAATATTAAAGAGGGTGAAATTATTGTCGTCTGCGGACCTTCTGGCAGTGGTAAATCGACACTGATACGGTGTGTTAACTTTCTAGAAAAATTCCAAGAAGGTGAGATTGTTGTTAACGGCATACAACTAACAGATGACGCCCAAAAAATTAGACACGTTAGAAGCGAAGTATCGATGGTGTTCCAACACTTTAACCTATTTCCACACCTTAGTATTATTGATAACCTTACCCTGGCGCCTATTTGGGTGCACAACGAAGGCAAGGATGAAGCGCGCGAAAAAGCGTTAAAATTGCTTGATAGGGTGGGCATCATGGATCAGGCAGAGAAGTACCCGAATCAGCTTAGTGGTGGCCAACAGCAACGAGTGGCAATTGCTCGATCGCTATGCACATCACCAAAAATTATGCTTTTTGACGAGCCAACATCAGCGCTCGATCCAGAGATGATTTCAGAGGTGCTAGACGTTATGGTTGAGCTAGCTAAAGAGGGCATTACCATGATCTGTGTAACCCATGAAATGGGTTTTGCGCGCAAGGTAGCACAACGTATTATCTTTATGGATGAAGGACAGATTGTTGAAGAAAATGACCCCGAGACTTTCTTCCATAACCCTGAATCTGACCGCTTAAAACTGTTCTTAGATCAAATATTAACCCATTAAGTACCAAGCCATTTGGCCTTTATGGTTAAATAATGAAATGCCACTTCAAGTGGCATTTTTTTCGCCTAAAGCACACGACAACTAGAGTCATTGTGTTCGAATACAGACCTAATTAACAAAATAAGACACAAACACTTAAGGCTCAACCGATACCGAATTATAAGGACCTTGAGCGCTAACAATAGGGCGCTAATGCGCACGCTAAAGAAGTCAAGAACCCAATATTACGAATAAGTTATAATGTGAGACCTTTGCAAACAGAATTCAATCCAAGCCAGGCCACCAACAAATCAATCATTATGTTTAATCTATTTAAGAAAGAGACACCCACACAAGATCCGAAAATTGACCGCTCAGAGGACTGGACAAAAGACATTAAGAGAAATCAACTGATCGGGCAAGAAGCTGAACAAATGTCATTTACATACGACTCTAGCAATGATTTAACTGATAATGGGACTAAGATGGGACTAAGTAGTGACCATCTTAAAATCTTAAAAAAATGCAAAGATGAAAGCAGTGCGCTAGAGTTGATGAAAATATTAAAGAGGACAAATAAGTCAAAATTTAAGAGCGTGATCATTAAGCCATTAATTGACAATGGCTTTCTTGAATTAACAATTCCCGATAAGCCAAAAAGTCCAAATCAGAAATACCGCTTAACCAGTTTATTTGTTCGACGAAGAATTAAGGTTTAGTCATTTATTCGGTGGTTTGGAGTCAAAACACGTGTTTTTTGATGATTAGCCACTATATTCGTTCTATTTTCAATTATTTTATAAAATATAACACTAAGTATGCCTTATGTAACAATCTCCTCTTATATGTAAAATTTGGAAAATATTGCGTAAGTAATTGATTTATATATAATTTATTGATATTTTCACTGCATTTACCCTGTTAAGTTGCTTATTTGTCTGTTTTATATCTTCAGACTATAATTTAGTAAAATTTCCTATTTTTATAATATTACAAAATGCCTGAAAACTTGTTTGAAAATTCTCCTTTACAAAATAACACAATGAAAACAGGTGTTTTGCTAACCAATTTAGGCTCACCAGCAGCACCCACTAAAAGTGCTTTACGGAAATATCTAGGACAATTTTTATCGGATAAGTTTGTCATTCAACCACCTCCTAATCGTTTTATTTGGTTGTGTATATTGCACCTTGTTATTCTAAATATTCGACCCGCAAAATCCGCTAAAAAATATCAAAAAATATGGGGTAATTTAGAGAACAAAGCACCCCTCATTTTGCTCTGTCAACAGCTTTTAGAGCAACTCAAAAAACACTCTTTTTCTGCAAAAAATGATCTAGAATTTGCCCTGGGCATGCGCTATGGAAACCCATGTATAGCAACTGCTTTAGAGGATTTACGTGGCATGGGCTGTGATCAAATTATTGTTCTTCCTCTCTATCCGCAATACTCCAAAACGACAACTGCCTCGACCTTTTTTGAAGTCTCGAAAGTTATAGAAAAATGGTCAAAAAAACCCAAGATTATCCTCATTAATAATTATCATGATAACGATTCTTATATTGACACTTTGGCGTCTTCTATTTCAGCATTTCAGGATAAATATGGCGTACCCGATAAGCTGCTTATTTCCTACCATAGTATTCCTCAGCGCTATGTAAATAATGGCGATTGTTATTATGAGCATTGCCAAACCACTACACGCTTATTGGTTAAAAAACTCCACCTTAACGATGATAACTACGAAATTTGCTTTCAGTCTATTTTTGGTAGAGAAAAATGGCTGGGTCCAAATATCAGTGATATTCTCTCTAATCTTAGCCCTAAGGGCGTGTCTCATGTGCAGGTTGTTTGCCCAGGGTTTCCTGTAGATTGCTTGGAGACACTTGAGGAGATAGAGATGGAAAACCGGCAAATATACCTTGAAAATAGTGGCACTGTATTTCACTACATTCCTGCTTTAAACTTTAGTGCTGCACATGCTTCATTGATTGTTAACTTACTGCAAGTGCAACTTTCCGCCTAAAGTCACCAACTTCGCATAATTTATATTATGTTAAATTTGTTACTTAACCCTAGCAATTTTAGTAGAAGAAATCAAGTTTAAAGCACCCCCTACCCATTACTAGCTTTTGTGTAAACTGTGGCCTTTGCTGTTGGTTTGATTTTTCCAAATGTCGTCTAAATATTCTTTAAGTTTTACCTCCATAAACTCTTTGTTGCTGATCGCCTTGATTCTTATTTGGGGTACTTCCTTTTTACTGATCAATCGCAGTTTATTGTTTTTTGCCCCAGAGCAAGTTGCCGGATTTCGACTTTGTATTGGCGCTGTGGTGATGATTATTGTCTTATTATTAAGTGGAAAGCGACTTCCTAAGCTTGGTCCCGTATGGCTTAATTTCCTCATTATTGCTGTTGTTGCAAACCTTCTGCCTTTTTGGATGATCGCTATTGGTCAAACAACCATTTCTTCAGGTATGGCCGGCCTATTGATGGCGATTATGCCTCTGGTTACCTTGGTCTTAGCTCACTTTTTTCTAGCTGATGAAAAACTCAATCGTTTCAAATTAATGGGTTTTATTGTGGGCATTTCTGGCGTTATATTTATCCTTGGGCCATCATTACTCAACGCCTCGAACTCGATCGTGGGATGCTTACTTGTTTTGGCAGCGGCCTGTTGTTACGCAAGTGGTACCATTTTTACGAAGCGACTGCCTACTTATGACCCATTGGTTGCTACTACCGGTACATTGATATGCGCAGCTGTCGTCAGTCTCGTTGTTTGGCCAAATATGTTTGACTTTAGTTTGGCAGGCACGCCTTTTATCAGCGGCTTTAGCGTTGTTTTACTGGGTGTTCTGCCGACTGCTGTGGCAATGCTGCTCTATTTTCATATTATTAACCGTGCAGGTGCGACATTTCTCTCAAACATTAACTACGTTATTCCCGTTGTTGCGTACTTTTCGGGTGCACTTGTTCTGGGAGAGGTTATTTTCTGGCACGATATTCTGGCCTTACTGCTTATTATCGCGGGTATTGTCTTGTCTCGACGCAAAGTCATTACCCAGGTTAAATAAATACCCTTTAGCTACTGTCTATTTTTTACTAAATTGATGTAATCACCTGATTTCATCATGCTTTGAGGGTTATGATGAGGGATTATCGTACAATAGTGTTACACCTTATTCTGTAATAATTCTAGGTGCTTTTTAAGTTGTGTGGGGATGTTAAAATCAATAACTTATTAGAACTTTATAATTTTTACTCCTCTCCTAAACTGCACCCAACAATCAATTTTGTAACAGGCCTTATATCTAATTCAAATTCTTAAATCCATGAAGAGTAATGGCAAAATATGTAGAATTCTATCCATCGACGGCGGCGGCATTAGAGGCATCGTGCCCGCGGTTGTTCTTGCCCACCTTGAGGAAACCCTACAACAGCTGTCCAACAACCCAGGTGCACGACTTGCTGATTTTTTTGATTTGTTTGCTGGCACCAGTACTGGTTCGATGATTGTTGTTGGCCTGCTTACACCAAACAAAGACAATCGACCTATTTACAGTGCTAAAGAAATTATTGACCTGTATTTTGATAACGCCGAAGTCATTTTCCAAGGCTCGCTTCTACAGGATATCAAATCCGTGGCGGGGCTATTAAACGTTAAGTACAACCCAGAAGGCATTGAATCTGTCTTTCGACAACACTTTCCAGATGCTGAGCTTAAACAACTACTCAAGCCGACCCTAATCCCAGTTTACGACTTAACAAGAGGTAAGAATTATTTCTTTCGTCAACAAAAAGCCCAAGTCAGCGTAAGGCATAATTATTACATCAGAGATGTATTAAGAAGTGCAACTTCGGCGATTACCTATTTTCCACCGACGCAAATCTCAACCGTAGACAACACTCGACAGCGTTGTTTTATTGATGGTGGCATCTTTGCCAATAACCCCGCCCTATCTGCCTACGCCGAGTTTCGTTACCATAACCCTGAATTGCACGCAAAAGACACGATGATGTTTTCACTTGGCACGGGTAAACAGGGCACGCATCTGGACTGTGAAAGTACTCAAAATTGGGGTGCGCTGGAGTGGCGAGAGCCTGCAGGCAACTTGTTTGCCAATGCGGTGGCGGATGCAAATCATTACCAGCTAAAAGCCGTCTATGACAGCAAACCAAATTATTTGAGACTGGACGGTTTTTTTGATGATGCCGATAAAAGCAGCCTCGACAACACCGCTAGAGAGTATTTGGATTGTCTTTACTGTCTCGGTAAGAAAATCGTTGAAGAGAATAAGCAAGCCATTAAATCTTTCGCACAACAGTTAATTGACAACCCATCAAATTCGATGAAGCAGGATAATCGGTCAAATTTAGAGCAGAATGACACTACTGCGGTAAAGCTAGGACAAAACTCAAAATTGGTATTAGCAATGAAAAAAGCGCTGAAAAAACTAAGGGACTAGTTACCCTCTTCCTTGTGTCAATCAACGCGGTGTTTTGCTCTAATTTTACGGAGACTTCTTCCTATTTACTTTACGAATGATGTGAAAAATAATATATAAATATTTTTCCTCGGTTAAGCTCGTCATATCAACCGGTTAGCCTGTTTTGATCAATTAATGCATCAACACCCACTTGCTAAAATTGTTGAAATACACTATATTTAGTGTACATTAATTCAATCAGACACTAAATGCAGTGTTTTAGCAGGAGAGCACTTTGACCGAAGACATTAAAGTCACCAAGCGGAATGGCAAGCAAGAATCCATTGATATGGAGAAAATTCACCGTGTTGTGCACTGGGCCTCTCAAGACTTAGAAGGCGTCTCTGTCTCCCAAGTTGAGATAAATGCACAACTGGCTTTTTTTGATGGCATTAAGACGGAAGACATTCATGAAACAATCATTAAGTCAGCCGCCGACCTAATTTCTACAGAAACACCCGATTATCAATATTTGGCCGCGCGTCTGGCTATTTTTCACTTACGGAAAAAAGCGTTTCAACAGTTTACACCCCCCTCTTTGTTCGATCAAATAACAAAGTACACCGAGCTTGGTATTTACGATAAAGACATTCTAGCTAAATACAGCAAAGACGAAATTGAGGCGTTTGACGCACACATTGATCACTGGCGCGACATGAGCTTTAGTTACGCTGCGGTTAAGCAACTTGAAGGCAAATACCTTGTGCAAAACCGTGTCACCGGTGAGGTTTATGAAAGCCCGCAATTTCTCTATATTCTGGTTGGTATGTGTCTTTTTCAAGAGTACGATAAGAGTGAAAGAATGGATATCGTCAAGCGTTTTTATGACGCCACAAGTACCTTTAAAATCTCTCTGCCAACACCCATTATGGCCGGTGTTCGCACACCAACAAGGCAATTTTCATCCTGTGTATTAATTGAAACAGACGATGATCTTGATTCCATCAGTGCAGCATCTGGGGCAATTGTTAAGTACGTCTCCCAAAGGGCTGGTATCGGTATTAATGCGGGTAGAATCCGGGCGCTTGGTAGCCCTATTCGTGGCGGGGAGGCAACCCATACCGGCTGCATTCCTTTCTTCAAGCACTTTCATACAGCGGTTAAATCTTGCTCCCAAGGAGGTGTTCGCGGCGGTGCAGCCACCCTTTTCTATCCCTTGTGGCATCTAGAGGTTGAAGAACTATTGGTTCTTAAGAACAATACCGGTACCGACGAGAACCGCATTAGACACCTGGATTATGGTGTGCAATTTAATGGCCTAATGTATCAAAGATTTTTAGCGGACAGTGATATCACTCTTTTCTCGCCACATGACGCACCCGGTTTGTACGATGCTTTTTTCGCCGATCAAGACGAGTTTAAGACCCTTTATGAGAAATATGAGAAAGACGACAGCATTCGCAAACGCAGCGTAAAGGCACGAGAATTGTTTGCTAAGTTTATGCAGGAGCGTGCCAATACAGGGCGCATCTATTTGCAAAACGTTGATCACTGCAACACTCATGGCGCCTTTGACCCTGCCGTGGCGCCAGTTAGGCAATCCAACCTGTGTATGGAAATCACTCTGCCAACTAAGCCGCTATTTTCTGTTCAAGATGAAGAAGGTGAGATTGCATTGTGTACCCTATCCGCGGTCAACTTAGGTGCTCTCGAGAGTCTTGATGAATTGGAAGGAATTACTGAGATTATTGTCAGATCACTGGACTCACTTCTTGATTACCAAGATTACCCAATTAAAGCCGCTGAAATTGCCAGCAAAAACAGACGCACGCTTGGCATCGGTGTCACCAACCTAGCTTATTATTTGGCAAAAAATGGGGTGAAATACTCGAACGGTTCGGGCAATAGACTGGTCCACGATACGTTTGAGGCGTTACAATATTACTCATTAAAGGCATCCAACAAACTGGCTAAAGAATTAGGCGCCTGTCCACTGTTCTCAGAAACCCAATACGCCAAAGGCATTATGCCAATCGATAGCTACAAAAAGGATGTCGATGCGTTTTGTTCGCCAGAATTAAAGCTTGATTGGGCAGCATTAAGGACAGAAATTGTTAAAACCGGGCTGCGAAATTCCACCTTAACGGCACTGATGCCTTGCGAAAGTTCTTCGCAAATATCAAATTCAACCAATGGTATTGAGCCGCCGAGAGGCTATGTTTCGGTGAAGCAATCAAAAGATGGTATTCTTAAGCAAATTGTGCCAGATTTTGAAAACCTTAAATCTAGCTACGAGTTGCTTTGGGATATTAAAGACAACGAAGGCTATTTGCAATTGTGCGCGATTATGCAAAAGTTCATCGATCAATCCATTTCAACAAACACCCACTATGATCCTTCGCAATTTGAAGGCAACAGAGTGCCAATGAAGCTGTTCTTAATGGATTTGCTTAAGGCTTACAAATACGGTATTAAAACACTTTATTACCATACCACTCGCGATGGCGCGACTGACGCACAAAACAACAGCAAACCGAGCGATGACGATTGCGCTGACGGTGTTTGTAAACTATAAAAATTCAGTTAGGTATTAATTATGGCATACAGTATTTTCAATCACAAAATCAGCGACACCCTAACCCAGCCCATGTTTTTGGGTGACAGTGTTAATGTTGCGCGTTTTGATAAACAAAAGTTTGAAGTGTTTGAAAAATTGACAGAAAAACAACTGTCTTTTTTCTGGCGCCCTGAGGAGATCGACGTCTCAAAAGATAAGATGGATTTCGCCAAATTATTACCGAACGAAAAACACATTTTCATCTCCAACCTGCAATATCAAATTTTGCTAGACTCGGTACAGGGTAGATCGCCTAATATTGCTTTCTTGCCTATTGTCTCCTTGCCAGAACTAGAAAATTGGATTGAAACTTGGTCGTTCTCTGAAACCATTCACTCCAGAAGTTACACCCACATTATTCGAGCGATTGTCAACGAGCCGGGCGTGATTTTTGACGACATCATGAAAACCGATGAAATCATTAAACGTGCAGACAGCGTCTCCGCTAATTATGATAAGTTGATCGAGGATGCGCAGGCCTATTTGGCGCACGGTGAAGGTGAGCATACAATTAACGGAGAGATACTCACGGTTGATTTGCGCGCTTTAAAGAAGCAACTTTACCTCACCATTATGTCGGTCAACATTCTCGAGGCTGTACGCTTTTATGTCAGCTTTGCCTGCTCTTTTGCTTTTGCCGAGCGCAAAGTTATGGAGGGAAACGCCAAAATTATTAAAATGATTGCTCGTGATGAGGCGCTGCATTTAACTGGCACACAGCACATGCTTAACCTAATGCGCACCGGCAAAGACGACCCCGACATGGTAGTCATTGCCAGCGAATGCCAAGACGAAGTGATTGCGATGTTTAAAGAAGCCGCAGAACAAGAAAAAGAATGGGCTGAGTATTTATTTAGAGACGGCTCAATGATTGGCCTTAACGCCGAAATTCTTAAACAATATCTCGAATACATTACTAATGTTCGTATGGCGGCTATCGATTTAGAGCCTATTTTTGAGCAGAGTACCAACCCACTGCCGTGGATTAATCATTGGCTGGATTCCGACAATGTTCAAGTAGCCCCTCAAGAAACCGAAATTACCTCTTACTTGGTGAGTGCTATCGACAATACCATGAATGCCGACGATAGCGACTTTGATGACTTCACGCTATAAAGGACCCCTTGAGGGCTGCACTTGTTTAAATGTTTCGAATTGACGTTGACAATATTAATGGCAAAACCGAGTCACTTTATGTCTTTGGTGACGAGTCCATTCTTAGCGAGCTTGAAGACAACAACATCCTTATAAACTACAATTGTCGGCAAGGGCATTGTGGCAGTTGCATTCTGCAACTACTGGAAGGTGATGTTATCCATCAAGAGTGCCTTGTTCCGCTCTCAGCAGGAGAAATACTGGCTTGCCAGGCAAGGCCCGCTAGTGACATCAAAATAACCGTTAGAGGCTAAATTTCGAGCTCTTCAAGAAATCAATGATTTCATCCGCAGTGCCCTCAAAAACAATTCGGTCCTTTTTGTTATTAATTTGATAGGCATACATCGGGTCGTAATAGTCGAGCAAGAGTGTTTCGATAATTGGTGAAAAGAGCATGGCGCCATCTGCATCTTGATACTTGTTAAGCGCACCTTCAAGGTTTATTGCAAGTTTTTGATAACGCACACCGCCTAAACGCTTGCGAATTTTTCCAAGACTCTCACGCCAATAATTAGCAAAATTTTCAAAACCTTGTTGTGCATCCAGCGCACAGAATTTATCGTGCATATCGGTAACGTAGGTTTTTAGGCTAAGTTCAATCCGTTCATCAACAGATGCAGTAAGCACGATTAATTGCGCACTTTGGGTTTTAAGCTTGAGCACGTCTGGAATGTGGATCGTACCAATATTATTGCCCTCATCCTCAAGCGCAATAAAACTGTGCTGTTTATTTTTTATAAGATTGATAGCTAGCGCATTTTCAAAATTAATTTGTGTAGGCTGAGGCTTGACGTCATGACCAAAAGCAGAGCCCCGGTGATTTGCTAAACCCTCCAAATCAATGCTGTTGTGCAAACGATTCAATAACAGCGTTTTTCCGGCGCCCGTTTGCCCGCCAATAACCACAAACTTCAGTTTTTCACTAAGGGCTTCCAGCTCGTCAATCAAATAACGACGCATGGCTTTATAGCCGCCCTTGATGCGTGGATAGGCAACGCCCGAGTGCTCAAAAATCCAGCGCTGCGTTATTTGTGAACGCAGGCCACCACGAAAACAATACAAAACTCCCTCTGGATTCTCCTGAAAAAAAGCCATCCAGGCATCAAGTCTTTGCTCTTTAATTTGCCCACTAACCAATTGATGGCCCAACGCCAAGGCGGCCTCTTTGCCGATATTTTGGTAACAAGTGCCCACCCGCTCGCGCTCATCATCCGTCATTAACGGTGCGTGCTGAGCATTGGGGAAAGCGCCGCGGGAAAATTCTATGGGTGCACGAGTGTCCAGTAATGGTGTGTTATTAGTAAACAATGTCTCATAATCATCAATGACGGGGAAGTTTATCATTGAAAACTAACGGTTTTAACTTGAGCTTCCATGGCGCAGATTTCACCAATTTCGGCGAATGTCAGCTGCTTTTTTTCAAGTATTGCCCTGACTGTGCTTTTAACGCTTTGAGAGACAGTAATAAGCAATCCGCCACTGGTTTGGGGATCGCAAATAATGGATTGTTGGTTTGCTGTGAGTGCGGCCAATTGGTGCCCGTAACTTTCAAAGTTACGCTTGCTACCCCCAGGGATACAACCTAAATCGAGATAATGTTTAATATTGTCAAGTAACGGTATTTGGGTAAACGACAATTTAGCACTCACGTGACTCGCTAAACAAACCTCCAGCAAGTGCCCTGCCAAGCCAAAACCGGTAACATCGGTAATCGCATTAACCCCCTTGATTTTTGCAATTTCGCTACCGACGCTGTTCAGTCGCGTCATTTGTATAATGGCACTTTGATGATCATCAGCACTCACTTTTTTCATTTTTTGCGCTGTCGACAAAATACCCACACCCAGTGGCTTGGTTAGAAAGATCGCATCCCCTACTTTTGCATCAGCATTCTTTTTTAGGTGCTTAAGATCAACCTTGCCAGAAACCGATAAACCAAAAATTGGCTCCGATGAATCAATGCTATGACCGCCAGCAAGTGCAATACCCGCTTCGGCGCAAATTGAGCGTCCACCTTCTATCACTTCACCGGCTATACTTGCAGGAAGTTTATCAATAGGCCAGCCGAAAATAGCGATTGCCATCAACGGCTCACCCCCCATCGCATAAATATCACTGATTGCATTGCAGCCAGCAATCCTGCCAAAAGTAAATGGATCATCGACAATGGGCATGAAAAAGTCGGTTGTACTGATAAGCGCTTCACCGTTACCCAAATCATAGACGGCGGCATCGTCTTTTGTCTCATTGCCCACCAGTAAATTAGCATCAATAAAATCGGTTCGAGCGCCACTGAGTATTTCATCAAGCAGTTTTGGCGATATTTTGCAACCACAGCCAGCGCCATGGCTGTATTCGGTCAAACGAACTGGTGCGTTGTTATTCACTTTAGAATTAAAGGCTGCAGCTAATTGAGGCTTGTGTAAGCCAATTCAAGTTGCTGATAAAGCGCACTTGGCGAAATATCGGGATTGTCGTCCATAATATTAAAGGCAACAACATTGTCCTCGACTGAACCCCAAATTTTAATATAGCTGCCCTCTTTATAGCCGTTTTGTTGTCTAAATGTATTCAGTTGATTTTTGACTACGTAGCGCTTGTAGAGCTCTTTTGTATCCATACCGATGTGTGACAAAGCAATAAAAAACAAGTCGATTGTTTCACGAATTGCATTATCATTATTCTCGATTTTTGCTTGCGCTGACAGTGCAAGAATCTTCTCAAGTGTTTGTAGCAAGACTTCGGAATTTAAATCGTTAATAGCATCAATCTTTTCATATTGATTGGCGTAAGATTGGTCGCCAATTCGAATGGCTTCCGACATAATAAAATGCCAAATATCCACCAACTCAACTTTAATATTAGCCCAATCAGGCTCAACATTAATATCCTTCCAATGCTTCCAATTAAAGGAGTCAATCGCTTCAGCCGCCTCCATGTAGATACAGCGATACCACGAAATTTGACGATTTTCTTTGGTGAGACCATTAACCCATGTTGCACCATTGGTGTGGTTGTTTAATTCGTTCTGAAGTGTGAACATTTGCTCAATGAGATTCATTCTTTACGGCCTATATTATTGGGAGATCTTGATACCAAGTGTTGTGAATTTGATTATAGTCGATTCAAAAAAATCGACGGAGAAAAAGCTGTTTTTCACTCGTTAATATTTAGCAACAGAGTTATCAACTTTATTGGACCACGCATTAATACCGCCTTGTAAATTAATGAGATGCTCATAACCTTGAGACTGCAGAAAATGAATGACACGCAGAGAGCGAACGCCGTGATGACAATAGATAGCTAAATGTGCATCCTTGTCAAGTTGCGTATAAGTCTCGGCAATGGCGCTCATTGGCATCAATTGGGCGCCTTCTATACGACACAACTCAAACTCCCAGTCTTCTCGGACATCGATCAGAATGGTGTTATCGTTATTTAAAGACGCTTTAAAAGCATTGGGTGCTAAATCTTGAATCATAATTTTTACTATTTATTTACAGAGATCTTTGCAACATTATGAATAATCGTCAATACACCATCTCCCACCCACTTGATCATTTTTTAAATTCAGCCTTATCTCTGCTAGGACAAAATTTAATAAAATCATCAATTTGGCAAAGTCTGTCATTTTGCCAATCATCCATAATGTTGCAAAGGTCTCTAACAATTTTACATCAATATAGCGCACTTAAAACAAAGGGGTAAAATGCCCGAATATGAGCCATGTTAAAGAAAATATCTCGCATTTTCCTTGCGATTATGTAATCAAAATAGAGGGTAAAAATAGACGAGAATTTGAACCTAAAGTGTGTGAAATTGTTACCCAGCATGCCGGCAAACTTAGCGCACACCAAATTGTATTAAAACAAAAAGGCAGAATGTTATCGCTAACAATCCGTATTGTGGCTACCAGTAGAAAGCAGCTTAACACCATGAATCAAGACCTAACAAACTGCTCAGCGGTTGACTTTATCCTATAAAGAGGCTTTATGAGTAATTCCAACGAAGAAATATTTGATTTCCCCTGCGATTACTCCTTTAAAGTTTTTGGCAAGAAAACCCCAGGTTTCAAACAAATTGTGTGCGATATCATCGAGCCGTACTCGGGCCAATTACACAACAATCAAATAACGAAAAAAGTTAGCTCAAAAGGTGCTTATGTTTCTCTGACGGTTAAAATCATCGCCACCAGTCGAGTGCAATTAGATCGCATTAATGAAGAATTGCAAAAATGCCCTCAAGTAGCCTACCTATTGTAAACAGCATGATTCGAGTTGTTAACAAAGGGCGACAAGATTACAAGCCTTGCTGGCGTTCTATGGTCTCTTTTACCGAGACTCGAGATGAAAACACCCCGGACGAGCTCTGGGTTGTAGAGCATGCCCCGGTTTTCACTCAAGGGCTTTCTGGCAGGTCAGAGCATCTATTAGCAAGCACCGATATCCCTGTTGTACAATCTGATCGTGGTGGTCAAATCACTTATCATGGCCCAGGTCAACTTGTTATTTACTGTTTAATTGACCTCAAGAGGTTGGGGATAGGTGTTAAAAAAATAGTTGCCATTATTGAGCAGTCGATTATAGATCTGCTACTGGATTATAAAATTCACGCCAAAAGAAAATCGGGAGCGCCTGGTGTCTATGTTGATGGCGATAAAATTGCCGCACTTGGGCTCAAAATCAAGCAAGGAAAAACCTATCACGGCTTGAGTCTCAACATTGATATGGATCTTCGGCCATTCAAGTTAATTAATCCGTGTGGCTATGCTGATTTAAAGGTGACACAAATGCAAGATTTGGCGGATAATACGCTCACTTTTGACACAATCCAACAACAACTTACCCAGCATTTAATTAATCATGTTACAAGACGTTGAAATAAAGGCTCTAAAGGGTCAATCAAAAACGCAGAGACTGCGAATCAAACCAGATGCTAACCGTACGCCGCTTAGAAAACCGAGTTGGATTAGAATCAAATACAGCAATTCTCAAAAAGTCAGCCAGCTTAAAAAAACACTTAGAAAGCAGGAGTTATTTACTGTTTGCGAAGAGGCGCAATGCCCAAATTTAAACGAGTGCTTTACACACGGCACGGCCACTTTTATGATTATGGGTCAAATTTGCACAAGACGCTGCCCTTTTTGCGACGTCGCTCATGGAAAACCAAAACCTCTTGACACTGATGAACCTAAGCATCTAGCTGACACAATTGCCAAAATGGCGCTCAAATACGTTGTGATTACGTCGGTTGATCGTGACGACTTAAGAGATGGTGGCGCCATACATTTCAAAAATTGCATAGACGCAATTAGAGTGCAAACACCCGCAGTAAAAATTGAAATATTAACCCCTGACTTCAGGGGAAGAGTGGATAAGGCGCTAGATATATTCACTGATTGCCCTCCCGATGTGTTTAATCACAATTTGGAGACCGTGCCTTTTCTCTACCCTCAAGTTAGACCGGGTGCAGACTATCAGCATTCACTGGATCTACTAAAAACCTTCAAGCAACAACACCCACAAGTGACAACAAAATCGGGTTTAATGTTGGGCGTTGGTGAGACCAAAAAACAAGTACTGGACGTGCTCAAAGATTTACGCCGACATCAGGTTGATATGCTTACTTTAGGTCAATACTTACAGCCTAGCAGGCATCATCTTGCGGTTGAGGAATACGTTCATCCAGATCAATTTGCAGAATACAAAGAACTGGCGCTAGAAATGGGCTTTTCTCAAGTAGCGAGTGGACCCATGGTTAGATCCTCCTATCATGCAGATTTGCAAGCTCAAGGAGAGCTGGTTAGTTAAAGTAGTAAGGCGTGTAGAATGGGTAATAGAGTGGATAGTAAATCGGCACTGGGTAATAGATTACAATTGGGTAATAATTAGCAAAGCCACTACTCATAGGCAGATGTCCGTAAGATTGTGCCCAAGCCGCAATAGGATCTAGGCCAATATTAGGGCTACTGAAAACAACCGTCTTATCACTTTCCCTAGGCACCAGAGATTTTTCAATCTTAATAGCAAATGGGTCTGCGTTGACCTGGCTGCTAAAATCCAAAAACTGAACATTGCTTGTTTGGATTATTTCCTGAGGCCAATTAGCATGGGTAGTAACACTGAGAGCAAGCAAAAACAAAACACCTATTAACGATTGCTTGCCTGACATTAGAGCTTACTCTTGTCTTCTTTTTTCAAAAAAACACGGGTGTCGATTCTGCTTGATTTTTGACTTGCAGTCTCTTGAGATGTGTTCATTTGTGGGTGATTATCTGCTTGATCATGTACTTCCTCAACAATACAGTCTTTTGTTTCTGTGCCAATGTTCGGCTTGTCTATTCGAATACTTTGCCAAGCCAATTCGCCAGCACTGAGTGTACCTAATGGTACCACAATTATATTAACAAAAATTACCACCACAATACCAAATAAGAAACTAACACCCATACCAGCGAAAATTGGATCGTTAAAAACCAAAGCACCGAGCGACAAAAACGAAATTAAAGTGACAACACTAAGTCTCAATTGTGCCCTATTTGCAGCAATAACAGCATCAAACAACCCCATGCCGGAGGCGTAATGCTTACTGGCATGATGCAGGGAACACAAAGAACCATGAATCCCTAGCGCAGATAAAACAACAAAAGCCAATAAGGAGCTTGCACTAACACTCACACCAAGCAGCCAATGTGCCGGCACAATGCCAATTAATAGTAGTGCAATTGGTGCCAAAATAACGCATGTGATACGAAAATTACCATAACGCCAAAGCAGCAACATGAAGATGGCAATAATGGATGAGGCAAAAGCAATTGCATAGTTTTTCAATGTCTCTTTTGTCTCAGCCCATATTCCAGACCAAGATAGGCTAATGTCGTTAAAACTGTCGTTTGAATTTTGGAACACCTCGTTAAGCATGGCATTATTATTAAGCAAATCATCGATGCTATTTTCAATTGTACTCAGCGCTGAAGAAGCAATTTCTGCGCCCTTGATTTGAGTCGATAAATACTCAACTTCTTTCAAATTTTTGTGAAAAATTAAATCATCATTTTTTGCATAAACAAACATGCCTAGCTCGGACAGAGGGATCATTGACCCGTGACTGCTAGGGACTGGTAGTTGCGATAAATAACCCAGCTGAGATCTTTTGCTCAGTGGAATACTCATGATGATGTCGGTCGGCTCAATTGCATTTTTAAGGTACACACTGGTTACTTTAGCACTCGACATCGCCAACAATAAACTTTGTTTAATGGCCTCTTGACTGACGCCAAAGTAAGTTGCTTTTTCACGGTCCACTTTAAAGTTAATGACCGGTTGCTCATCACGGATAAAGTGATGGACAGTCTCTACCAATGTGTTTCTTGATATTAATTGCTGCAAACCTCGGGTTGCTTGGCGCCTAAGAATGTCGTCTTCACTATACACCTCAGCAACCAAGCTTTGAGAAAGTGGCGCCGCCATCAACATGTTGTTAACCAGAACTGTTGCGCCAGAACTGTTTGCTATTGGCTGAATCAATCCCAGTGCTATTTTGGCTATCTCTTCGCTTGTCCTAGAACGCGCTGATGATTCGCTTAAAAATAAATGCAGCTCTCCCCTGTCACTTGACTCAAGCAAGATGTTGCGCCAAACTTCGGTTTTGTTAACGCTTGGAGAAATTGTGCCAGAGTACAAGTTAATACTTTTAACTTCGGCTATTTTTTGAAGTTTTAATGCCATTGCATTCAGTACTGTTGCGGTTATTGGTAAAGCATCGCCATCAGGCATACTGACAATCAAGCCAAATTCATTTGAATCGTCTGCCGACATCATGTTGATTGGCGCTTTTTGAGTGGCCAACAATATGAGAGAGAAAACTGTTGCACCAATAAGAATGAACAGTAACAGCCTGCCGTATAACCTGGCGGGGTAAAAATAGCTCAGCAACCAATCAGTGAGCTTCTTTTTAAGCGAAAAACCGCCTAAATGATCAATATCAATCAGCTTCAATGAAAAATAAGGCAGAAAGTAAAGTGACGCAATAACGCTGGAGACGATAAAAGTAAGATTAATCACCAACAATGGAAAGAAATAGCCATTGACAACCGAATGATAATCAACAAGCAACAAAGGACAAATGAGCAAAATAAAAACCATGGCAGAGATGGAGATTAATTTTCTAGATTCTTTGACAAGTTGAATCAGGCCACCAACTGAGCGCTGGGAGCCGGGCTTTAATTCGCTTCTTAGTAACTGAGCAGTAATGAGACCCGAACAAAGAGCAATCGATATCATCAGCCCTATAATACTGACTCTTGAAAGTTCAAGCCCAATCAAGTTCGCAAAAGTTAGAGAGACAGACAACGGGATAGCCATCAAAAAGGAAAATACCAATAACCGCCTAAAGCCCAAAGTCAACAAAACTGAGAGCGCAATCAATCCGATAAATATAAGTAATTTAGTGAGCCAGAATTGGGTCATCTCGTGGGCTAATGACAACGTGTTCCTTGTCAGGACAATGCTAACTTGATTTGAGGGGGTTTCAGCCCTGATAGAGGCAATTTGAGCTTTAAGACGCTCGTTGAGCGAAGCTCTTTCAACGCCCAGATCTTGGTATAGGGCAATTGTCACCGCTTGGGCACCTAGCGCAGTTTCTTTGGAAAAGTGACTCACCATTTGAGAAGTGTTTTTAACATCGAAACGAACACTGGCCACATCACGCACAGTAACAGGGGTTCCGTTTATTGTTGTTAAGACAATATTGGCAATGTCCTCGGTACCGCGAAAAAAATCACCTGCATAAATATCTATTTGGTTGCCATCGTATTCAATGTCACCCACATTACCACTTCCGTTTGCGCTTCGAATGGCCTTAAGAACCATCATTAAGCTGATGTCAAAACTGGCTAATCGTGTAGGGGAAATATCGACATGAAATGCGCTTTGTCTGCCACCAGTAACCACGCCCTTGGAAATACCGCCAAGCGCTTCAAAGCTTACCAAACTTCCCAAGGCAATAGTCCTCAACTGAGCATCATCTAAAGAGTTGGAAAAAAGAGTAAGAATGGCAAATGGACTTTCTGATGCATCGCTTACTTCAGTATTGGTTATCATTGCGCCTTTAGGCAGTAGATCGCTCGCTTTGGCAATATTCTTATGAATGATGCTTAATACTTCTTGAGTATTTCTGGCCTCTCCAAGCTCAAGGGTGATAATTGCTCGATTTTTATCGCTTATTGAGCTAATTTGTTTAATGCCTTCAATATGCGAAAAACTGCGTTCCAGAGGTGCCACAACTAAACTTGATAAGATCTCAGAAGAGGCGCCAGGATAGCTAACATCAATGTCAACAATCGGTGGTGTTTTGGTCTTGTCTAAGCCGCTAGGTATCGACAAATAGCTGACGATGCCGAGGATAAGGATACCGATGAACAGAACAAAAGTAATGGGTGAATGGACGCTTTTATTCAAGCCTTCATCGCTGCTGTTGAATGTATCTTCATCAATGGGTTGGCTGTTTTCATTCATTAGTGCCACCCACTTAAATAGCCAAATTTAGGGCTAAGTATTGTTTGGGGTTGGCTAAGATCACCTCACCCACCCCTAAGCCAGTGAGTACCATAGTCATTCTTTCGTCAAGAGAGTCACCCAATCGTATAAAGCGCTGATCAATTTGCTTAGCGTTGCTAATGACATACACGCTAGGTAGACTTGCGTGCCAGGCAATAGCAGTATTTGGAATCGTCGGAATCGGCTTACCGTCATTGCCAATTGGCAGCTCTAGCTCAGCAAAACTACCCGGCAGTACAGGCACTCCTTCAGGAAGGTTTAATAAAACGATGGCGCTATGACTGTAGTCTTGTGTGATGGGCTTAATTTGCGCAACTGTTGCGGAAACAGCCCGGCGAATAGTGTCAACCTTCACTTTGTAAAAAGCACCAATTTTGACTTGCGATAAAAGCCTAATCGGCACACGAACTTCAAGTTGCAAATGTGCAATATTGGAAAATTCCATCAAGATTTGATGAGGCTGTGTTTGTTGCCCTGGTGCAACATATTTGCGGATAATCATGCCATTAAAAGGTGCGTGAACGTTTGAGTTTTGTAATTGAGATTCAATAAAACGCAACTTTGTCTGAATTTGATTTAACTGGTATTGAGCACTGTTGACAATTGCTTTTTGCTCGGCACTTAGTTTGTCAGCATTTGCTTGAGCGTAGCGAAGCATTTCGCTCGTTTGCATAATTTGATTGTAGGCGTCTGCCCTCTGGACTTGTAAGGCTCTTTGGTCGAATTCGATTAAAATTGAGCCCTTTGCAAACATGTCACCTTCGTTGCCATTGACAGCAGAAATATGAGAATAGCTATTAGCGTTCAGCTCAACTGTTTCTGACGAGACAACTCGACCACCAAGCACAGCGAGGTGTGAGTAACTGGCATAGGTTACAGTATAGGTATCGGTAAAATCAGCAGCAGATTCACTGCCGAGCGCCGCCATCACCGAGTGTGTGGACACACTCAGAAGCAATATAACAGCAGCATGTCGCAAGCTCGAAATTAGCACAAAAGTTAATAGTTATTTTCTCCAAATTTATTATATATCAGCTGCTTTTTACCGTGTAGATTCTTATAGCTCTAACTGCCCTTTAAATGACATAACAAGTAAAATCTAACCCATGAATGCCTCGCACTTAACTTTATAATATCTCTATTCAAATTTCACACTATAACATGTCAATCGCATTTACACCCGGCGAGCCATCTGGCATTGGTCCAGACTTGGCAATTATGATCGCACAACAAGATAGGGCTCGAAACATAGTCGTCTACTGCGATCCTAATGTTTTAAAAAAAAGAGCAAAAAAACTTGGCCTACCCATTCGTTTGACCGAGTCGCCAACAACAAGACATGGTGAGCTCTGTGTTTACCCTATTCCAGCTAGAGAATCTGTTGTTCCGGGTGTGCTTAATGCGGATAACTCTGAGTACGTACTTGAAACCCTCACAATAGCCGGCAAACATTGCTTAAGTGGGGAAACTGATGGACTGCTAACTGGCCCAGTACACAAAGGCATCATCAATGAGACCGGTGTCGAATTTAGTGGTCATACGGAATTTTTCGCCAAACTAAGTCATGTCAGTAAAACGGTGATGCTGCTTGCCACCGACACACTGAAAGTTGCCCTAGCAACAACCCACCTACCCTTAAGTCAAGTCTCAAAAAACATCACTCAAGACTCCTTAACACAAGTGATTGAAATCATTGATCATGATTTCCGTTATTTTGGCATAAACAAACCGCACATTCTGGTTTGTGGTTTAAATCCGCACGCCGGCGAAGACGGTCATTTGGGCGATGAAGAAATAATAACCATCTCACCAGTTATTCAAAAAATGAATGCCAAAGGTTGCCACTTAACGGGTCCAGTGCCAGCGGATACCGCCTTCACTGCTGACTCATTAGCGGGTGTTGATGTGGTTCTGGCAATGTATCATGACCAAGGCTTGCCGGTACTGAAAACACTCGGCTTTAAAAAATCAGCCAACATCACTTTGGGTCTGCCATTTTTCCGTACTTCGGTTGACCATGGTACAGCGCTTGACCTGGCCGGTACGGGTAATATAAGCTTAGGCAGTTTTCATACCGCACTATCTTACTTCGACACACTGAGTGGTTATGCAACACAAAGCTAGAAAACGATTTGGGCAAAACTTCTTAATTGACTCACAAGTCATTGAGAGAATTGTTGCAACCATCGCCCCTAAACTCAAAGATAACCTTATTGAAATTGGGCCTGGAAAAGGCGCACTGACCCTACCGCTACTCGAGAATCTTAGCGCAATGAAAGTCATTGAAATTGATCGAGATTTGATTGCATTGCTCGAATCGCAAAACCATCCAAACCTCAGCGTTATCGAGTTCGATGCCCTTAAGTTTGACTTTAGCCAATTAAAAGAAAAAGTAAGAGTTGTGGGCAACCTACCCTACAACATCACCTCCCCCTTGTTGTTTCATTTATTAGAGCATCGAAACAATATTATCGACATGACCTTTATGCTTCAGAAAGAAGTGGTTGATCGAATTGTTGCGCCGCATGGTAGTAAAACTTATGGACGTTTAAGCGTCATGATGCAGGCTTTTTTTGATGTTGAATTGATGTTTAGCGTACCCAAAGAGTCTTTTGATCCACAACCAAAAATAGAATCGGCAATCCTCTATTTAAAACCCAGAGCGGATGCCGCACTTAGTGAATCAACCCAATTAGAAAAAGTTGTAAAAATTGCATTTTCACAACGCAGAAAAACACTCAGAAATTGTTTAAAATCAATCCTCAGCCAAGAGCAAACCGACATTGATTTGTCGCAGCGTGCAGAGATGCTCAGTGTTGATGAATTTATTAACTTAACCAAAGACTATGCAAAACAAAATTGACATTGAGGTAGAGGTTACTTACTTACCAAATCAATCGAACATTCCTAGCAGCCAGTATGCTTACGCTTATACGATCACAATTACCAACAAAGGCAATAGCGGTGCTCAATTAAGGACAAGACGCTGGCTAATAGAAGACGAATCTGGCCTTGTAGAGGAAGTTGTTGGTGAAGGTGTTATTGGCATACAGCCGTATCTCTCACCAGGAGAAAGCTTTGAATACAGTTCAGGCGCTATCATTAATACCGAGACCGGCTCAATGAAAGGCGCTTACGGCATGATTAATGACGAAGGACAGCGTTTCGAAGCCATCATCCCAGAATTTGTTCTCAGTAAGCCTTACACGCTTCATTAGACACTTACTTATAAGCCGCTTATGGATTACGCTATTGGAGATGTACAGGGTTGCTTTGATACCCTGCAGCAGCTACTGAAAGAAATTCACTTTAACATCGATAAAGATCGACTGTTTTTTTTGGGCGACGTTGTCAACCGTGGCAATAAATCCTTAGAAACGCTTCGATTTATAAAATCACTCAAAGATAACGCCCAAATGGTTCTTGGCAATCACGATTTCCACCTATTGGCCTGCGCATTAACGTCACACCGCCCTAATCGAAAAGATACTTTTCACGACATACTTGGCGCGCCCGATAAGAGTGCATTGCTTGACTATTTGCTCACAAGACCACTACTGATCGAACAAAGCAATGCCTTGCTAGTGCACGCAGGGATCCCGCCGCAATGGGATAGGACCACAACACTTCAGCGAACCCAACAAGTTGAAATGCGCTTGCAAAGTGAGCGTGTTGAGGATTTTCTCAGTATTATGTACGGTAATGAGCCCGCTAAAGAATCCGAGAGTTTAAACGAGGACGAGGTTTGTCGGTACGCTATAAACGCCATGATGCGGATGCGTTTTTGCAAAGCCGATGGCGAATTAGAGTTTGAGCATAAACTGGATATAAACACGGCACCCGATGGCTTTAAAGCTTGGTTTATGCATGAAAACCGAGCATTAAGAGAGACCGACGTCTTGTTCGGTCACTGGTCAACTTTAGGTAATATCAATGTAGATCACGTCCACCCCTTGGATCATGGCTGTGTCTGGGGAGAGAAACTCAGTGCACTGAACCTTGCAACCCAACAACTGACTTCCGTGCGAAGTATCGAAGTTAGCTAGAAACTATCACTTCTGAGCTTGATCGCGCCTTCAAAAACAAACTCAGCTGGACCCGATAGGTAGACATCACCGCCCGCACGGTGCTCAATCAAAGCATCGCCACCAGTTAAATGAACCGTTACCGTGTCATCCAACAGGCCCATTTGCTGGCCGTGTACAACGCTAGCAGCAGCACCGGAACCGCAAGCCAAGGTTTCACCTGCACCACGCTCATAAACACGCAGATTAATTTCAGTCCTATTGATAACATTCATAAAGCCAACGTTGGCACTTTCAGGGAAAAAATCGGCGCTTTGTATCTTGGTCCCAATACTTTCAATATCCTTATCAACAAAGCTATCTACTATAATAACAGCGTGCGGATTTCCCATCGATAAAGCACCCATAGAAATGCCTTCAACACTGTACTCTTTTGCCAGCCCTTGAGAAGAAATAGGCACCTCTAGAGGGTTAAATATAGGCGCGCCCATATTAACTTTAACCGTATTATCTCGATTAATTTCAAGGTGCATAATGCCGGCACGAGTCTCCACCGTTATCTTGTTACTTTTCACCAGATCCTTCTCAACAACGTAGCGTGCAAAACAACGAGCACCGTTACCGCATTGAGACACCTGAGAGCCGTCAGCGTTAAAAATCGTATATTGAAAATCAACATCCGCACTGAGAGCTGGCTCAACCATGAGCAATTGATCGAAACCAATACCAAATTTTCTATTGGCTAAACCTCGAATTTCTTCGCAAGAGAGACAAACATTACCTTGGGTATTGTCAATGACAATAAAATCGTTACCAAGGCCTTGCATTTTTGTAAAATAAATCATAGCAGTATTTTAACGATATGCACACTCAACATTTCTATAATGGCTTAATAAAACTCATGAGACTATTCTTTGTATGATTACACCAAGCAACATCAAACTTAATAAGAAGAAAAACACCCTAACCATTTCTTTTGAAGGTGTTGACTTCCCGCTTTCAAGTGAGTTTTTACGAGTGCATTCGCCATCTGCTGAAGTTCAGGGACATAAACCAGAAGACGCAGTACTGCAACTCAATAAAGAAAATGTATTGATACAGGATGTACGCCCCATGGGTAATTACGCTGTCGTGCTTCATTTTGACGACGGCCACGATACTGGCATCTACTCGTGGTCATATTTACATCATTTGACGCTTAACCAACAGCAGCTTTGGACAGATTACCTGCAAAAAGTAGCGCAAAGATTGACGCCAAAGTAAGTATTAATTCAATCATCGACACCCAAAAATAGGACAAATAATGTGCTAGATTCCCTATCTGGCGCTATATTTTGTTAAAATTATCTGTAGCTCAAATCACTTATTAGCTTCATTCGAGTATATAATGAGCCAAAAATTTGACAATTGTTGATAACAACTATGAAAAATAAGATTATTCAAATTAGCATTATTATTGGCCTGCTTTTTTCAATTCAAGTCAGCGCGACTCCAATTAAAAGCATTGAACTTTTAGGTCTTGATATTATCCCAAACAGTACTGTCTTAAGCTATCTTCCAGTCAACATTGGTGACGAAATTACCGATAAGACTTCTGATCAAATTATTAAAACACTGTTTGCCACCGGCTTCTTTAGCGATGTTGTGGTCTCTATTGAAAATGAAACGGTTTATGTGGCTCTTGTTGAAAATGCGCATATTAAATATATCGACGTACTCAACTACTCAGACAAAGTGCTAAACAGCGGCACTGTAAGCTCCACCCTAAATACTTATGGTTTAGGCTCTGGTGAAATTTATAACAAGAGAAGCCTTTTTGAGGTGATAGCTGCACTCAAAGCAATGTATATTGCCGAGGGTTTTTACAACATTAAAATCGAACAAAGCATTGACCTAGACCTGCAAAATAGAATTGGTATCGAGCTTGTCATTACGGAGGGAGATAGAGCAAAAATTGGCACGATGAACATTAATGGCTCTGCTGCCTATTCTGAAAAAAAGCTCTTGGATTTATTTGATATTGGCACCGCAGACAACTTCATAATCAACTTCTTTACCGACAAAGATCGCTACACAGACAAAGCTCTTAACAGGGGCTTAGAAAAGCTTCATAACTTATATTCGAACAATGGCTACCTTGATTTTTCAGTTAATAGTGTCAACACAAGCCTGTCTGACGACAAAGAAACCATTAGTATTGCAATAGAGGTGAGTGAAGGCGATCAATACACTTTGGGTAACCTTACTTTTAGTGGTAATTTAGGCAATCAATCTGCCAATGATTTGCTTGCACTCTTCTCACTCAATTCAGGCGCCATTTATAACAGACAGCAGTTGGTTAATAGCATTCAGAAAATTAATTACCTATACGCTGATCAAGGCTATGCCCATGCTGACATCAATCCAGTCACTGAAGATGACGCTCAGTCAAACAGCGTTCATCTTAATGTGAACATTACATTGAACAAAAAAGCCTATATCAACAGAATCACCATCACTGGCAACACCCGAACTCTAGATGAGGTTATTCGTCGCGAAATAGGCCTTTCTGAAGGCGGTCTTTATTCTCTTAGTGTCATCAGTAAGTCTCTAAACAGACTTAGAAGGCTCGGCTTCTTCTCAAATGTTTCTTTGCAAACTTCAAGGCTTGAGGGCATGCCGGATAAAATTGACCTTAACTTTATTGTGCAAGAAACTAAAACCGGGGCGCTTAGTGCGGGCGTATCACACAGTAACAGTTTTGGCATGTCTTTTAATGCTGGTATCAGAGAGAAGAATTTCCTTGGCTCTGGCAATACACTTAACGCCGAACTTCAGTATTCAGAAACCTTTAAAAAGCTCAGTTTTTACTTTGAAGACCCATACTACAACAACGAAAAACACAGCATTAACTACGGTGTTTTTGTGAGCTCTATTGATGACAATGAGATTGCCCAAGACTCTTACCAAGTCAACACCAAAGGTTTCAGTTTTGGTTACGGTGTACCACTGACTGAAAACGCGAGGCTTAATGCAAAACTGCAGTACTCAAACAACAACATTTCTTGTGGCTCCACATTTGCTAGCGCCGGTTACGAAGCTGCACAGTGTGCCAGTGCCAATAAAAATGAAATTAAACTCAACCTCAACTGGAGCAAAAACACGCTAAATCACTACATGTACCCGACAGAAGGTACGAGTAATACTTTCAATATTGACTTAGGACTGCCCCTGGGTGACTACCAGTACATTAAAATTGATGCAAATCACAGAAGTTATAAGTCATTGAAAAACAACCTAACACTGAAACTCACCGCCGACCTTGGCATTGCAACAGGTTATGGTAGCGAGGAATTGCCATTTTATAAGCGCTATTTTGGTGGCGGCAGTGGCTCAGTTCGTGGCTTTAAATCCAAAACACTTGGTCCTGTCTATCCAAACGGCAACCCCAAGGGTGGTGAATTTTCGATTTTAGCAAGCGTTAATGTCATCTCCCCTATTATCTTTATTGACGACAGTGAAAACATGCGCATGAGTGTCTTTGTGGATATGGGTAATGTTTATGAAAACATCTCTCTTGATTTGGGTGAATTACGTATGTCAACAGGTATTGCTTTTGCCTATATGAGTCCAATTGGCGCTATTGGTATTTACACCGCTCTACCTATCTTGAAGAAAGACGGTGACGTAACTGAAGACTTTGCTGTATCGCTAGGCACAGGCTTCTAAAACACAATGCGAATCGTATCCGCTTTTGCGTTAGCGCTGTTGGTGACGAATGCATTTGCCCATGATTTTAAAATTGGCTATATCGATATTGAGGAAATAATTAGCAATACGCCACAATATCAGCAAGACATTGGCGTTATCAATGAGCAATTCCAGCAAACAAAAGGTGAGCTATTGGCACTTTTTGATCACGTTAAACTATTAAAGGATAGCTTAACGTTTATCGATAAAGACACTCAGACGGAAGAGTACAACAAAAAACTTAACAACTTAAGTAAGCTTGAACTCTACTTTCAACAAGAAACCATCGCTTGGAATGAACGACTGAATACCGAAAAAATAGCCGTTATTAAGCGTATTGAAATTTTTATTAATAAAATAATAAAAAAATACGGGATTGATGAGGAATTCGACATAATTTTTTATCAAAATGTTGCGTTCGTTAGCGATGAAATAGACATTACCCAGTTGATCATTAACAAGATGCAGGAGTCGAGTGAATGAGTTTAAAACTGTCTCAAATTGCTGAATTGATTGATGCCGAATTAATAGGCGATGGCGAGCTTGTTATTGAAGGCATTAATTCACTTGATTCTGCCAAAGCCGGTCAAATTACATATATAGCCAGCAAGAAGCACCAAAACTCTCTCAGTCAATCACAAGCTTCGGCAGTGATATTAAGTACCGAGCTATCAACGTTTTGCCCCACCAATGCCTTGGTGGTATTAAACCCATATTTAGCATTTGCAAAACTAACCCACCACTTTAAGCAATACACTTCGGTGTGTTATGCTGATGCGTTGACAACCATTGACTCTTCGACAGTCATCAACAACGCTAAAATTTCAGCTGGATGCTATGTTGGAAAAAATGTTAGCATTGGTGAAAACACGATTATTGGACCAAATTGTGTTATCGAAGACAATGTGCAGATAGGGGCCAACTCACATCTTTTTGCAAATATTGTTATTCACAAAGGTTGTCAGTTGGGTCATTCGTGCGTTATCTCCTCCGGCGTCGTTATCGGCTCAGAAGGTTTTGGCAATGCAAGGGATGGCGATAAAAGCTGGCAAACAATTGCGCATGTCGGAAACGTGGTCATCGGCGACAATGTCACGATTGGCGCAAACACAACCATTGATAGGGGCACAATTGATGACACAGAGATCCACAACGGTGTCAGACTCGACAATCTTATTCATATCGCCCATAATGTCATTATTGGTGAAAATACAGCCATAGCGGCAAAAACTGGCATTGCAGGTAGTACAACGCTGGGTAAACGCTGCATGATTGGCGGCATGGTGGGTATTGTTGGCCATGTCACAATAACAGACGATGTTATTGTCAATGCAACAAGCACCGTGGATAAAAACATCACAAAAGCTGGGATGTATACAGGATTCTTCCCGTTAATGACACATAAAAGCTGGCAAAAGGTTGGAATGTGGCTGTTAAAACTTGATAAAATTGCCAAAGTTTTAAACATCAAACTGAAAGACGTTAAAAAATAATTATGGAAATGAATATTAATGAGGTGATGAACTTTCTACCTCACCGCTATCCTTTTTTAATGATAGACCGAGTTCTCGATTTTGAAGTTGGCAAATACCTAACTGCAATCAAAAATGTCTCATTTAATGAGCCTCAGTTCACTGGCCATTTTCCATCACAACCAATTATGCCGGGGGTTTTAATTGTTGAGGCTTTAGCTCAGGCCACTGGAATTTTGGCTTTCAAATCAGAGGTTGGCAAACCCGTTGATGGTCAAATATACATGCTTGTTGGTATTGATAAGGTCCGCTTTAAGCGCATCGTTGTGCCTGGAGATCAAATCCTACTTAGAGTCGAAGTGATGGTGGTTAAGCGCGGCATGTGGAAATTTAATTGCAAAGCCACGGTGAATGGCGAGCTGGTTACTTCCGCCATTCTTATGTGTACCCAAAAAGCCGCAGACCCAAAATAATATTATGCCTATTGATCCATCCGCAATCGTTGATCCAAGTGCCAAAGTTCATCCAGAAGCAACAATTTCTGCTTATGCCGTTATTGGCGCTAATGTCGAAATTGACATGGGCACAATTGTTGACTCGCATGCCGTCATTTCAGGCCCTACGAAAATAGGCAAGAACAATCGCATATATCCTTTTGCCTCTATTGGTGGAGACCCCCAGGACATTACCTATCAAGAGGGTCAAGAAAGTAATCTAATTATTGGCGACGATAACCTTATTCGTGAATTTTGTACTATAAATCGTGGCACCGAAAAGGAAAACTCTCTAACAAGAGTTGGCTCCAACAACATGCTCATGTCGTATGTCCACATAGCTCACGATTGTCAGCTAGGCAATCACATCATTATGTCAAACAACGCCTCTCTTGCAGGGCATGTTCGTATTGCTGATTGGTCTATCTTGGGCGGCTTTGTACTGGTTAAGCAATTTTGCATGATTGGACGGCACACCTATGTTGGCATGGGTTCACAAGTCAATAAAGACATTCCTGATTACATGATTGCTGCGGGTGTGCATCCAAAAGTTCGTGGCATTAACGCCGTTGGTATGAAAAGGCGTGGCTTCAGCTCAAGTTCAATCGCCTCTATTAAACGTGCTTTTAAGGTTGTCTATCGTGAATCCCAAGGTAGGCTGCTCGACAACGCTTTAACCGAACTAGAAGAGTCGGAATCGGATAGCCGCGAAGTGATGCAATTTGTTGAATGCATTCGCAACTCACGAGTGGGTATCATGCGCGGGCCGGCCGACGAATAACACCAATTTATCATGACAAAGTCTTTTATAAAGTCAAGCGGTGTGATTACTGCGATGACTTTGTTGTCGCGTATTTTGGGCCTTGTTAGAGATTTTATTATTGCCAAATACTTTGGTGCAAATGGACTGTCTGACGCTTTTTTGGTTGCCTTTCGCATTCCAAACTTCTTTCGCCGTCTTTTTGCTGAAGGCGCTTTTTCTCAGGCTTTCATTCCCATTTTGGCCGATAGTAAAGCAAACCAAAGTGACGATGAATTGCAAGAGACAATTAATCACATTGCAACCAAATTGCTGGGTGTTTTAGTGTTAATCACAATTGTGGTGATACTGTTGGCACCACTGGTGATGTTTATCTTTGCTTGGGGGTTTTATTATAAAGCCGATCAGAGTCAATATCTGTTGGCTTCGGACATGCTGAGAATCACTTTTCCCTACCTTTTACTGATCTCTCTAACGGCGCTATCTGGGGCTATTCTCAACATCCATGACAATTTCAGTGTACCTGCATTTACCCCAGTATTACTCAATGTCTCTTTAATTCTTAGCGCGATTTTCCTATCAAAATATTTAGACACACCCATTATGGCGCTCGCTTGGGGGGTGCTTATTGGCGGCGTTGTCCAATTGATCTTCCAAATCCCTTTTTTGCGAAAAATTCACCGTCTACCGAAACTTAGGTTTGGCTCGCACCCCGCTATACAAACCCTAAAAAAACGCATGTTACCAGCCTTATTTGGCGTTTCAGTATCCCAGATTAATCTTTTAATTGACACTATGATTGCCTCAACATTGATCGCGGGTAGTGTTTCTTGGCTGTACTATTCGGACCGTTTATTAGAGTTGCCGTTAGCCTTAATTGGCATTGCTCTGGCAACCGTTGCATTGGCAAAATTAAGTAATTTTTATGCAAAAAACGACACCAAGGGTTTTACAAAAACCATAGACAAAGCACTGCTTTATGGTTTGATCCTTGGTCTGCCAGCCTCGATTGGCCTTGTTATGCTCTCTGATGGATTGATTATCACACTATTTCAATACGATGCTTTTAATGCAAATGACGCCATGCAATCGGCTCTGAGTTTGCGAGCGTATGGTGCTGGCTTGGTTGCCTTTATTGCAATCAAAATTTTAGCGCCAGTATTCCTCTCCAGGGGAGACACCAAAACACCGGTGAAAGCAGGTGTTGCTGCCATGACAAGCAATATAGTTTTAAACCTTATTTTGGCGTATTACTACGGTCACGATGGCTTAGCGGCGGCAACATCACTGTCCGCTGTTTTGAATGCCGGTCTTTTGTATTACTTTTTAAGCAAGCAAGCAATTTTTCAACTTAGCTCAGATTTTTATAAAATGCTCGTTAAAGTGGGATTATCAAGCATTATAATGTTGGGCTATATTTACTATGTATCCCCTACAACAGATTTATACTTACAAGCAGATGCCTTACAAAGAGTCACCATGCTAAGCAAAACCATTTTCATTTCCGCTGGAATTTATTTTGCAAGTTTGTATCTTTTCGGACTAAGAGTCAAACAATTATGAGCACACTACACTGTATTAAATTAAACAAAGAACTGCAATCACTCGAGAGAGCCCCCTACCCCGGCGAACTGGGAAAAAGAATTCTTGAAAACGTTTCAAAAGAGGGCTGGCAAATGTGGCTTGCTCACCAGACTTTGTTAATCAATGAAAACAACTTGAGCCTGATCGATCCTAATGCGCAAAGCTATCTTAAAGAGCAAATGGAAAAGTACTTCTTTGCAACAGACGATCTTGATGAGATTAAAGGCTACACTCCAAAAAAATAACTCGTGCCATTAAAGCACGAAAATTATGACAATAATTCGTTTTTTTAATACACCAAGACAACCATAATGGCCAATTTGTTTATTATTTCTGCGCCTTCTGGCTGTGGCAAAACCTCTCTTGTTAAAGCGCTTCTAAGAGATATGTCTGACCTCAGTGTTTCCGTTTCGCACACCACTCGCGAACCACGCCCCGGTGAAGTTGATGGTGAGAATTATCACTTTATTTCAAAAGACAAATTTAATGATATGTGCGCAGAAGGTGCTTTTGTGGAGCACGCTGAGGTGTTTGGTAATTACTACGGCAGTGCCAAAAAATCCATTGGTAAAGAACTCGAACAAAACAAAGACGTCATTTTAGAAATCGATTGGCAGGGTGCGGCGCAAGTTAAAAAAAATGTTGCAGCACTGTCAATTTTTATTATGCCACCGACAATAGACGCCCTATTGTCTCGCCTTCAAGGTCGTGACCAAGACTCTCAAGAAATCATCAACAAAAGGATGGCTAACGCTAGAGATGAAATGTCTCATTTTTATGAATTTGACTTTTTGGTCTTTAATGATGATTTTGACTCTGCACTTGAGGACTTAAAACACATTATTTTCTCCGCCAGACTCACTTTAAAAGAGCAATCTTACAAGTACAACAATTTACTTAAACAATTGATATAACAATAGATTTAGGTATAATGTTATCTTCTAATTATCGCTTAAGTCTTACTAGTTAATAGAAATTATGAGTGAACACGCATTATCAATCGCCAGCACAAGTACCGGTATACAGGTACAAAAGTACCCACCAATCCTCTCGCCCGAGCAAGAGCATGCGTTGGCCGTTGAACTGTTTGACAATGGCGACTTATCTGCTGCAAGAAAACTTGTCTTAGCGCATATGCGCTTTGTCGCCTTCATTGCCCATAGCTACAAAGGTTATGGCCTAGAGCAAGCAGATTTAATTCAAGAAGGCACGATTGGCTTAATGAAAGCCGTGAAACGCTTCAACCCTTACAAGAAAGTCAGGCTGTCCTCTTTTGCCGTGTATTGGATTCGCGCTGAAATTCATGAGTATATTTTTAAAAATTGGAAAATTGTTAAAGTTGCCACAACCAAAGCGCAGCGCAAGTTATTTTTCAAGCTTAAACAGGCTAAATCTCACATTTTTCAAGCCCTGACCAACGACCAAGCCGAACAAATTGCGAATGATCTTGGCGTTAGAGCAAAAGATGTGATTGAAATGGAGTCTCGTCTGCAGCTCAATGATGTTGCTTTTGAGCTTAATGATGATGAAGACTCGTATACGCCCGAGCAATACCTTGCTGACCCAGGGCAGACGCCTGAGCAATTGCTCCTTAGTGATAGGTCAGAACGCGATCAGCAACAAAAACTTTACCAGGCGCTTTCTGCCTTAGATAAAAGAAGTATCGATATTTTACAATCCAGGTACTTGAAAGAACAAAAAACGACCCTACATACTTTAGCAGACAAGTATGGCGTTTCTGCTGAAAGAGTGCGCCAACTTGAAAACAAAGCGATTAAAAAGCTTAAAGAAAGTCTAGAAGCGTAAAACCTTCCAAGATCATTATTTCGTTCAATACTAGGAGAAAGTATGGAAATCCGTCCACTACACGATCGTGTTATCGTGCGTAGAGTAGAAGAAAAGAAAACCACAGCCAGTGGTCTAATCATTCCCGATTCATCAACTGAAAAACCTTCAAGAGGTGAAGTTGTCGCTGTTGGTAACGGTAGAATCAGCGTTGATGGTAAGGTCATCCCTTTGGATGTTAAAGTTGGTGATACAGTGATGTTTGGCCAATATTCAGGCGCAGAAATCACAGTTGATGACGAAAAACTTCTCGTCATGAGCGAAGATGAAATCGTAGCAGTTATCGAAGATTAAAGGAGATAAGAAATGTCAGCAAAAGACGTAAAGTTCGGCTCAGAAGCCAGAAATTTAATGTTGGATGGTGTTAACACACTCGCCAACGCTGTAAAAGTAACATTAGGCCCCAAAGGCAGAAACGTTGTTATCGACAAGTCATTTGGCGCACCACACATCACCAAAGATGGTGTTTCTGTTGCCAAAGAAATTGAGCTTGAAGGTAAATTTGAAAACATGGGCGCACAAATGCTCAAAGAAGTTGCTTCTAAGACTAGTGATATCGCAGGCGACGGCACAACAACAGCAACAGTACTAGCGCATGCGTTAATCACTGAAGGTGTTAAAGCAGTTGCGGCGGGCATGAACCCAATGGATCTGAAGCGTGGTATTGATAAGGCAACGACAGCCGTTGTTGCGGCGCTTAAAGACGCTTCACAGCCTTGTAATGATGCTGCAGCAATTGCACAAGTTGGCACGATTTCAGCGAACTCAGACGTATCTGTCGGCGCCATTATTGCTGAAGCAATGGAGAAAGTAGGCAACGAAGGTGTTATTACTGTTGAAGAAGGTACAACGCTTGACAACGAACTTGACGTTGTCGAAGGCATGCAGTTTGATCGCGGTTACCTTTCACCATACTTCATTAACAATCAAGAGTCTATGAATGCAGATTTAGAGGAACCTCTGATCTTATTACACGACTCTAAAATTCAAACTATTCGTGACCTACTGCCAGCCCTTGAAGCCGTACAAAAATCAGGAAAATCATTACTTATCGTTGCTGAAGATATCGACGGTGAGGCATTAGCAACTTTGGTTGTGAATAACATGCGTGGCATTGTTAAAGTCGCCGCTGTTAAAGCGCCAGGTTTTGGCGATCGTCGCAAAGCAATCTTACAAGATATCGCTGTTTTAACAGGTGCTACGGTCATCTCTGAAGAAGTTGGCCTATCGTTAGAAGGTGTTACTGAAGAGCATTTAGGTACAGCAAAACGCGTTGAAATTAGCAAAGAAAATACAATTATCATTGACGGTGCTGGCGATAAAAGCAATATTGATGGCCGTATTGGTCAAATCAAAACGCAAATCGAAGTGACAACTTCCGACTACGACAAAGAGAAATTGCAAGAACGTCTTGCGAAATTATCTGGTGGTGTTGCAGTCATTAAAGTTGGCGCAGCTACTGAAGTTGAAATGAAAGAGAAAAAAGACCGCGTTGACGATGCATTGCATGCAACACGTGCAGCTGTTCAAGAGGGTGTTGTTCCGGGTGGTGGTGTTGCCCTTGTGCGTGCAATCGCTGCTCTTGATTCACTAACAGGTGACAACGACGATCAAAACGTTGGTATCACAATTACCAAGCGCGCTCTAGAGGCACCACTAAGACAAATCGTTGCAAATGGTGGTGGCGAAGCGTCTGTTGTTCTTAACGAGGTCAAGCAAGGCAAGGGTAACTTTGGTTACAATGCTGGCACAGAAGAGTACGGCGATATGCTTAAGATGGGTATCCTAGATCCGACCAAGGTTACACGCGTTGCACTGCAACACGCTGCAAGCATCTCTGGTCTGATGATTACTACCGAAGCCATGATAACGGATGCACCGCAAGCTGCGTCTGGAATGCCTGATATGGGCGGTATGGGCGGCGGTATGCCGGGAATGATGTAAATCATTTACCAAGCTGATAAAAAGCCCCATTTTTTGGGGCTTTTTTTTGGTATTATATTTGCAAATATTATCATCTTAAACTATGTCTAATTACGATGCCTCAACCATTGAGGTCCTAACCGGGCTGGAGCCAGTTCGCAAGCGCCCGGGAATGTACACAGAAACCGAACGCCCCAATCACCTTGCCCAAGAAGTCATCGATAACAGTGTTGACGAAGCAGTTGCGGGACACGCAACGCAAATCAATGTCATCCTCTTT
This sequence comes from Gammaproteobacteria bacterium, assembly GCA_050256335.1. Classification (GTDB taxonomy): domain Bacteria; phylum Pseudomonadota; class Gammaproteobacteria; order PS1; family Pseudothioglobaceae; genus Pseudothioglobus. Next base: position 35,819 of record JBBWVS010000078.1, read on the forward strand.
GCTGATGGGTCTGTCTCTGTGGAGGATAATGGCAGAGGTATGCCGATAGACATTCATCCAAAAGAAGGTGTGCCGGGTGTTGAGGTGATCCTGACCAAGTTACACGCTGGTGGTAAATTCTCAAACGATACTTATCAGTTTTCAGGTGGCCTGCACGGTGTTGGTGTTTCGGTGGTCAATGCCCTCTCAAAATTACTTGAAATTTGGATTAAAAGAGACGGCAAACAATACTACATGGCCTTTGGCTCGGGAAAGAAAATATCCGACTTAGAGGAAATAGGCGATGTTGGTAAGCGCAACACAGGTACAACAGTTAAGTTCAAGCCCGATGCCGAATTTTTTGACACAATTAAATTTTCAGCAAGTCAGTTGCGTCACAACTTACGTTCAAAAGCTATCCTTTGCCCTGGACTTGAGGTTAATTTTGAAAATCAAATTGATGAAACCACAGACAAATGGATTTATAAAGACGGCCTTAGGGATTATCTTAAGATCTCGCTAGATGGGCTAGACTGCCTGCCAGCCGATCCTTTTATTGTTTCTTTTGAATCAACAAAAGAGCAAATGCATTGTTCACTGACATGGACAGAAAACACCAGCAATACGATTGCTGAGAGCTATGTTAACCTTATTCCAACTATTGGCGGAGGCACGCATGTTAATGGCCTTCGCTCGGGTCTTACTGATGCCCTAAAAGAATTTTGTGAATTCAGAAGTTTGATACCAAAAAACATCAAATTAACGCCGGACGATGTTTGGCAAAAAATAGCCTACGTTCTATCAATCAAAATCCTAGATCCTCAGTTCTCTGGACAGACCAAAGAAAGACTCTCATCAAGAGAGTGCGCCGCCTTTGTCTCAGGAGTCGCTAAAGACGCCTTTAGTCTCTGGCTTAACCAACACACCAATATTGCTGAAAAGATTGCAGAATTGGCAATTATGAACGCACAAGCCAGA
>JBBWVS010000079.1:0-36042 GCA_050256335.1 Gammaproteobacteria bacterium
CATTGGTTTTTTGTTAACAGTGAAAACGCCTTTGCCCTTTGTCATGTAGACACGAGCAACCGATGTCTTTCTTCTGCCTGTTGCGTAATAAACTTCTTTATCTGCCATACTAATGCCTTAAATATCTAATACTTGAGGTTGTTGAGCAGCATGTGTGTGCTCAGAACCCGCGAAAATTTTCATTTTTCTTGCCATATCTCTACCCAATGGGCCTTTTGGCAACATACCTACAACTGCTTTCTGAATCACCTCTTCAGGCTTCTTTGCTAGCAAATCCTTAAAAGCAATGGATTTTAAATTACCAATATAACCCGTATGATGGTAATACATCTTATCGTTGTACTTGTTACCAGTAACGGTAATCTTAGCTGCATTAACGATCACAATATAATCGCCAGTATCAACATGTGGCGTGTACTCAGCTTTATGCTTACCACGCAGACGTGATGCAACCTCAGTCGCCAAACGTCCTAATGTTTTGCCAGCTGCATCAACCAAAAACCAATCTCTTTTGACTTCCTCGGCTTTCGCACTAAATGTTTTCATAATTCTCTTCTCTATGTCGCTGCAGAATAATCGGACTATTATAATCACTTTTTATTCTGAGTGTAAGTTTTCATCGGCCAATAGGGCAATAACATGTCAATCAACGCATCTAGCCAAATGTCCCTCTATTTTGCCATAATATCAAGGCTCTGTTCATAGACCTCAGTCTCCACCCCCATCAGTCCTAACAAGGTGTGCGATAAGTTATCGTGGGACAATAATGCACTCGATTTTTCTTTAATAGATCTTAAATCATACGCTTTAGATATCGCCTCACTGAGCCATAAAATTGCTGGCACTTGAATTTGCTCACTAGGTGCTATAGTATACGGCAGGCCGTGTAAATAAATACCATTCTCGCCCAATGACTCGCCATGGTCGCTGACATAAAGCATAGCAGAGGCGTGTTGGTTTGAGTTGTTTTTCAAAAGAGTAATGACTTTCGATAAAAAATAGTCTGTGTAGATTATGCTATTGTCGTAGGCGTTATTGATTTCCACGTCACTGCATTCGTTTAATTGATTGGTTTGACAAGTAGGTGTAAACATTTCGAAAGCCTGCGGATAGCGCTTATAGTAAGCCGGCCCGTGACTGCCCATCGTATGCAGAACAATCAATATATCTTTGTCTGGCCGGGCCTCTATCAGCGCTTCCAGACCATTCAACATACCCTCGTCTCGACACTCGATATCACAAACCGTATTGACGTTAGGCGAAGTAAAGTCCTTAAAATCAATTCGATCTGCAATGCCTTTTGGTCCTGTGTTATTCTCTCGCCAAATGACTTCAACACCTGCGTGCTTAATAATATCCAGTACATTACTCATATTTTTTCCCTCACCATGACTGTACTCATCTCGACTTAGCATTGAAAACATGCAAGGGAGGGAAAGCGATGTATTGGTACCACAAGCGCTCATACTGGTAAAAGAGATGCCCGACTCTTGCGCCAAATTAGGGTTGGTATTTCTTTCATAGCCATTGAGCGAAAAACGATCTGACCGTGCAGTTTCACCAATCACCATAACCACCAAACGCTTTTGTTTATCTTGATGGTGTATTTTGGCGTCCATACCGATTTGCTTAAAGGGCACTTTGGCAACCTCAAATTGAGAGTCAATATACTTTGAAACGGCATAAAGATAATATATCGGGTTCACATAATATCTTAAATCGCGATTTTCACTCGCAAGGACTGTATAGCTTCCTAAGAAACTCACAATAATAAGTGCACAAACTAAGCAAATACCAACGAAATTCCTCAGTTTCTGTATGAATTGCCTCTTAACCGAGAGTCTATCTATTTTTGTTATTGTGACCAAATAAACAGGCACAATACCCAATAAAAATACGTAAATACCCAATCTAATACTGAGTAAATCAAAGGTTTCAGCAGAATTGGTTTCGACAATACTGGCAATCATATGATCATTAATAATGATGCCGTAATTATTGGCAGCGTAACTGGCAATAGCAGAAGATATTAACAACAAAATTAAGATCGGCTTAATTGTACGACGATAACAAACAAGGATTAACAGTGCTGCGAGAAGGCCAAAAATACAGATAAAAATGGAGAGGATAAATAAGACATTTTGCGCAAGTGGAAAAATTAGAATCACCTGCTCGAAAAAGGTAAAATTACCTGTTAAGGTTATAAAAGCCGCAACCGATAAAATCAAACGCATCTGTGATATTTTCTGCAAGAGCTTCATCAAAGGGGTTATAGAAACAAAAGATGCTAATTATATTACCTCTCAGTTAACAAAGGAAGCAATGCTAAATTCACACATTCATCTAGATTTTGACAACGTCAACACACCTTCAGCAGCAACTACTGGCGCTATTGTTCCTGCAACTGGAAAAAACAACTGGGATAGTGTCATTCAATGTTGCGCAGAAGATGACAATCGTCACTTTGCACTTGGTATTCACCCATGGTTTATAGAAGACCATCAAATGATTGACCTCTATGATCTTGAAATTAAAATTGAGGACGAAAAGCCAACTGCCGTAGGCGAATGTGGCCTTGACTATCTAAAAGTTAAAGATCAAAACCAGCAAAGATTTTTCTTTGACGAACAAATCTCACTGGCTAATCGCTACAAATTACCGTTAATTGTGCACGCAGTACAAGCCACCGAAGACGCTACCGACCTACTAAAATCACACGCCAGTTCTCGAGGTGTTATACACGCATACTCAGGCAGCCTGCAACAAGCAAAAAAGTTGGTTGATATGGGTTTTTATCTAGGCTTTGGTTCAAGATTAGCCGATCAGAACGCGTACAAATTGCACGATATTGTCAAATTCATTCCACTTGAATTTCTGCTTATTGAAACGGACGACAACCAAGACTCTGATGGCCTTATTAAAGTCATCGAGCGAATTGCTAAAATTAAGAAAATTGACGTTGAAGAAGCCGTGCAACGGTGCGACGATAACGCCCGAACATTATTTAATTTAACCTAAACTCACTCTCATGGCTGGAAGTTGTGCTCGCACTGAAATCTTAGTTGGCCAGTTAGGCCTTGCGCAGCTTGCAGAATCGCACGTTCTTATTGCTGGTTTGGGCGGTGTTGGTGGCGCTTGCGCTGAGGCGCTTTGCCGTGCTGGCATTGGTGAAATAACCCTTATCGATTTCGACACCATTGCCAAGACAGACTTAAATCGTCAACTGGTCGCCCTTCATTCAACGCTGGGAAAATTAAAAGTCGATGTGTTATTTGAGCGACTGCGCGACATCAACCCAGACACAATCATTAATCAAAAAAACCTGTTTATAGATAGAGCTGAGGCGCAAGCCATTGCCCACGATGAGGATTTAACCTTTGTCGCTGATTGTATCGATTCAATCGCCTGTAAAACAGTATTAATTGACACTTGCAATCGTAATAGCATGCCAATCATTTCCAGCATGGGTGCTGGTGGCAGACTTGATCCAACGCAAGTCAAAATTTCTCGCATGGATAAAACGCAAAATTGCGGGCTAGCCAGAGAAATGAGAAAACAACTAAGAGACATTCGCGCCTCATTGAAATTTCCAGTTGTTCATTCCACTGAAGTTCAAATAAAAGCCCTGCCGCACCAAGCAGTCACCGAGACAGAGCTTGCACCTGCAGGACGTCCCCGTGCCGTGAATGGCGCAATTTCTTACATGCCGAATATTTTTGGGCTTATGATGGCAGGACATATTATCCAAACTATCCTAAAATCCTAAAATCCTAAAATCCTAAAAATTAACCTACGCCTATTGCATTTGAAAACACCCTATTAAAACATTTACTCGAATCCTTATTTACGTTTTATAAACTGCAGCTTTCACAAATTTTTTGCCTTATGTTTCCTACATTCATAACAGCATAGAATTTATTTTTTTATAAACCCATGCCTATTGCATTGTAAAGGCATAGAATTCATTTTTTAACAGGAGAAAAAAATGGCAAGAACAGAAACACCAGTTTGTGACTTTGATCAAGCAGCAGTCGACTTCAATCTAAAAGGTGTCGATGGCAAGCAACACTCTCTTGCTAGTTTGAGAGGTGAAAATGGACTTTTGGTGATGTTTATTTGCAACCACTGCCCCTATGTAAAATCCATTATTGATCGCATTATCCGCGACGCTAAAGAACTCAAAGAATTAGGTATAAACACCGTTGCCATTATGTCAAACGACTCAAGCGAGTACGAAGAGGACTCTTTTGAAAATATGGGGAAAATTGCCACGAAAATGGACTTCCCCTTCCCTTACTTGATTGATGAAACCCAGGAAGTTGCAAAAGCCTATGGCGCTGTTTGTACGCCCGACTTCTTCGGCTATAACAAAGACTTAGGCCTGCAATATCGTGGTCGATTGGATGAGTCTCGCAAAGAGGCTGTGAATGAGGCTAGACGTGACCTTTTTGAAGCCATGAAAGAAGTAGCAGCAACCGACAAAGGCCCAACTAAACAAATCCCATCAATGGGTTGCTCTATTAAATGGCTTGATTAGCCGGATTTTTTCACAAATTTTGTCAAAATAACAATCCTCTGGCCGTTAACTCGACCTTCAATTTGTGCTGCGTTATCAGAAACTAGAGAGATATGACGAACCGCCGTGCCACGCTTAGCAGTAAAGTTAGCACCCTTAACGGTTAAGTCTTTTATTAACGTTACGGTATCGCCAGTGCTCAGTATGGCACCATTGCTATCAAGATGTTTACTATCGCCTTCAGTGCTTGTCTCGGCGCCCTCCTCTGCCCAAGCTTGAGTGTCTTCATCTAGATAGAGCAAATCAAGCAAATCTTGCGGCCAACCTTCACTACGTAGATTATTGAGCATACGCCAAGCAACGACTTGCACTGCGCTCACCTGTGACCACATAGAATCATTCAAACAGCGCCAATGATTGGGCTCGACTAACTCTGGATTTGCAATTTGCTCGTAGCACGTACCACAAGTCAAAACACACTTGTCGGCATTATCTGTACCTCTATCAACACCGTAGGTGACTAGATTATCGCTGGAACCGCATAACTCACATTGCTCGTCTGCTCGCTCTCTTAGAATTTGCTCTGTACTCATTGGGCTTGTATTCATTATATTTTTGAAAACGCTATTTTACAAAGCTCTCTTATAATTATTTGAGACCTTTGCAACAATCATTTTAATATTTGCTGCGTGATAAAATGAATAAAAAATGTGTAAAAATTTGCACCCCAAGGGCACTTCCTACGGGCGAAATAGCACTGGTTATTGATGAGAATTTTTCTGCAATTTTTAGTATTTTTAGCCTCAACCCTTTGGGATAGGGGATTTTTATTATTTTCCTGCGTTAATTTTTTCGCTAGACAACAAGTAGAGTTTCTAAAAATATGCCTTGTAAAATAATAAAAATCTCGCCATCAAATCTAAAATAACTGTTGCAAAAGTCTCTATTTGAAATAAATTAAAAAATATAGAATTAGGGTATAATTTTGGCCTTTCCTCTTTCCGAGCCATCATGTCAGATATGTCAGACAATCAATCCAGTGTCAGTTTTAAAAGTCTTGGTCTTTCAAGTAATATTATCAAAGTGCTGGATGAGGTTGGCTACGAAACACCTACCGCGATCCAAGAGCAATGCATCACGCACTTACTCGACGGTCAAGATATTATTGGTCAAGCGCAAACGGGCACGGGAAAAACAGCGGCCTTTGCATTGCCGTTGCTGGATAAAATTGATTTAGACAACAACCAGGTACAATTGTTAGTACTAACGCCGACTCGCGAATTAGCGATTCAGGTGGCAGAAGCAATTCAAACTTATTCAAGACACCTTAAGGGCTTTCATGTTTTGCCAATTTACGGCGGTCAATCATACGACATACAGCTAAGACCATTGCGAAGAGGTGTTCATGCAGTTGTCGGCACCCCAGGACGAGTGATGGACCATATAAAACGTGGCACATTAAAACTTAATAATCTACAAGCACTGGTGCTAGACGAAGCTGATGAAATGCTAAGAATGGGATTTATCGATGACGTTAAATGGGTTATGGAAAAACTCCCGGAGCAACGTCAAATTGCACTTTTTTCAGCCACTATGCCAAACGTTATTAAGCGAGTAGCTGAAACATTTTTAAAAAATCCTAAAATTGTTCAGATTAAGACCAAAACAGCAACGGCACCAACGATTACACAAAGATATTGGCTTGGTAGCGCAGCACAAAAACTCGACGCATTAACTCGAATTTTAGAAGTTGAAACGTTTGACGCAATGATTATCTTTGTTAGAACGAAAACTGCCACTATTGATTTGGCTGAAAAACTCTCAGCAAGAGGGTTTTCTGCAGATGCGATTAATGGCGATATTGCGCAAAACCAACGTGAACGCATTATTAATCAATACAAGCAAGGCAAGATCGACATCCTTATTGCTACTGATGTCGCAGCACGTGGTCTTGATGTTGAGCGTATTTCACATGTAATCAATTACGACATCCCTCAAGATCCAGAATCATACGTTCACCGTATTGGGCGTACAGGTAGAGCGGGCAGAAAAGGTCAAGCGATCTTATTTGTGGCGCCACGCGAACGCCGCATGCTACAAACTATTGAGCGCATTACTCGCCAACCGATTGAGCCGATGCAACTGCCTACTGCAAAAATTATTAATGAGCAACGTGTTAATAATTTCAAGCAAAGAATCTCTGACACGCTGAGCAATCAAAACTTAGCGGTATTTGAAGAGTTATTACTAGAGTTTCAAAAAGAGCATGAAGTCGACACCTTTAAAGTTGCTGCTGCATTAGCATTGATGGCACAAGGCACTGAACCGCTTCTACTTGACGAAAAAGCCTTTAAACAAGCGCAATTTGGCGCAACTAGCGGCAAGAAAATCACTGTCGACATTGAGGCATCCCCGTTAAAGGACAACCCTCAAGTGCCGATGCGACGCTATAGAATTGCACTAGGCAATAGAGACAGGATCAAGCCGGGTAACATTCTTGGTGCGATTGCCAATGAAGCTGAAATTTCAAGTCAATTCATTGGCTCTATTCAAATCTTCCAAGACTTTACCACGGTTGATTTGCCAGACGAGATGCCAAAAGAAACACTTGAAGTTTTAAGAAATGTGCGCGTTTTTGATAAAAAACTCAACATTGAAGAACTTACCGAGAAGAATAACACTGCTACCGCTAAAGAGCAGTCTGACAACTTCAGAGGTGGCTTCTCCGATAGAAAAGACAGAGGCAAGCCACGCCGTAATCGTGACAGAGACAGAGATAGAGACCGCAAGTTCTCTAAACGCAAACCCAAGCGCTAAGATAGAAATCTGAGTTTTAATCAAAAAAGTATTTTTAATTGTAATTCTTAGGTAAAATCACATCTGCTGGTAAAAATACAGCTAATTTTTTTGCGTGTTGTTGATTGATAAGATCTCGGTGTCACAGTAAAGTAGTTAGATTGCATCTTTTCCAAGTTTTTTTATTTTTAGGAGACGAAATGTCTACAACAACAGGTAAAGTCAAATGGTTTGACGCGAAAAAAGGTTTTGGTTTCATTGAGCAAGAGAGCGGTGACGATGTATTCGTTCACTTTCGTGCTATTCAAGGCGACGGCTATAAATCTTTAGTCGAAGGTCAAGAAGTAGAATTTGAACTTGAAGACGGCGCTAAAGGCCCTCAAGCTGCTAACGTTATTCCTCAATAATAACACCAGTACTAAATTCAAAAAAACACCGCTTCCGAGCGGTGTTTTTTTTCGCCAATCAATTTTAATCGGCAAGCTCTCTTGGCTCGGTATCACTCAGCAATGCTTTATAGTACAGCGACCGTACCGCCACCCCGCTACATAAAGATAGAGCATCACTGGTATTGTCAACGGAATAGCCAACTTAATACACGTCAATGCATGATGAATAACTGGAAATTTAATCACTTTCAACAGTATCTCGCCAATTGGTAATTTCTTTGTCTGACTCACTTGCATTATTCACCCCAATATAGATAGTAAACCAGACCATATCTTAACCCGCCTCAGCCTATAATTGAGTCATGGATACATTTTATTGGTACGACTACGAGACTACTGGAACATCACCCCGAGTTGATCGTATTACACAGTTTGCTGGCATTCGCACAGATGCCAATCTAAATGTTCTTGATGAGCATATGCTCTACTGCAAACCAACACATGACTGCTTGCCAAGCCCTCATGCCGTTGCCGTTACCGGCATAACCCCGCAACACTGCGAAAAGAATGGCCTTATTGAGCACGATTTCTTAAAGAAAATTCACGTGCAATTTGCCCAACAAAACACTTGTGTCGTTGGCTATAACAGCATCCGTTTCGACGACGAATTTAGTCGTTACGGTTTTTTCCGAAATTTTATCGAGCCTTATGGTTGGCACTGGCAAAACAATAACACACGATGGGATATTCTCGATGTTGTCCGTCTTGCTTATGCACTAAAAAAAGATACGAGTCTCAACTGGGCAAGCGATGAAAATGGCAAACCGATTTTTAAACTGGATCGATTATCGATTGCAAATGGCATTGAGCATTCGGATGCGCACGATGCTCTTGCCGATGTTCGTGCAACCATTGCCCTAGCCAAAATCATTAAAGAAAAACAGCCGCAGTTGTTTGATTACGCTTTTAGCCTTAGAGATAAAAAAGTGGTGGCAAAAAAAATAGAGCTTTTCACGCCGATGCTGCACACCTCCGGCATGTACGGCGCCAATTTGTCTTGCACAAGACTCGCAACAGCGCTTGCCTATCATCCTGAGTACGCCGATCGAGCAATTGTCTTTAATTTAGACCAAGATCCATCCATCCTCCTTGAGTTGAGCACTGAAGAACTAAAAACACTTCTATTCACCAAACAATCCGAAATGCCAGAAGGTGTTGAGCGATTAGAATTAAAAGAACTGATTTTTAATAAGAGTCCAATGTTTGTACCGAATGTTAACAAATTAGAACCTAAAATCATCGAGCAACTGAAAATTGATATGGATCAGTGCTTTAAGCGCCTGAGTTTTATTCAAAACAACCAAAACGAAATTCAGGAGGCTGTGCGAGCTGTTTACCTTAGTGATGGCGAAAAGCAGCCGGCGAAAGATGCCGATCAAGCGCTTTATGATAAATTTGTCGATAATGCCGACAGACGAATTTGCAATCAAATTCAAACACTCTCTGAAGATGAAATTGGTACCTTTCAGCCGAGCTTTAAAGATAAAAACCTATCCACTTTATTTCTCCACTTTAAAGGAAGAAATTACCCTCATTTGTTAAGCGAAAGTGAGACTGAAGACTGGTTTGAAATTGTGCAATCGCGTGTACAAAACGGTGAAAATGGCTACTTGTCATTTGATGACTTTGAACAACAACTCACTCAAGTCAAAAAAGACTCACCTGAAAAGCACGTTCTTTGGCAACAACTGGAAACTTACGCGCAAACTTTTCTCTAGAATTTCGCTCCATAGCATTGAAATAGTTAATTCAAACAGGTATAATATTTACCCATAATTGCATACTTAGAAGGACTAGACAAACCTATAATGAACGCAGAAACTCGCAGTGAAATGTTTGGCAGATTGCTCAAGCAAATTCCAAATCCAACGACAGAACTAAACTACTCAACTTCTTTCGAACTTCTTGTAGCAGTTACCTTATCAGCACAGGCAACAGATAAAAGTGTCAATCAAGTAACCGATACTTTATTCCCACTTGCCAACACACCTGAGACAATTTTTGAGCTGGGTGAAGACACGCTTCGCGACACCATCAAAACAATTGGCTTGTTTAACTCGAAAGCTAAACACATTATTCAGACATGCAAAATTCTAATCGACAAGTACGATTCTAAAGTGCCTGAGACGCGAAAAGAGCTTGAAGCGCTTCCTGGTGTGGGTCGTAAGACAGCCAATGTTGTGTTAAATACAGCTTTTGGCCAACCAACGATTGCTGTTGATACGCACATTTATCGTGTTGCAAACCGCACTGCGATTGCTTCTGGAAAAACAGTACTTGAAGTCGAAAAGAAACTGATCAAATTCATTCCTGATGAGTTCAAAGTGCCCGCTCACCACCTGATGATTCTTCACGGTCGTTATGTTTGTAAAGCACGCTCTCCACATTGCACAGACTGCACTCTGCTTGATCTTTGTGAATACGAAGAGAAAAACCTATAACAATATAGACCCATGTTTTACAGCCAAGATCGAACCGAGCAAAGACAATTCTTAGCGAGATCTTGGCAAAAATTCACCAATAAAGAGCCTCTTGAGCCATTAGAAACACTGCTGGCATCAATCATTCAAATTCACCCCGAATACCACGCTTTAATCAATAATGTGGATTTAGATTACTTTCCCGAACAAGGTGAAGTTAATCCTTTTCTCCACATCAATCTACACTTAGCACTGAGAGACCAACTCTCCATCAACCAGCCAACGGGCATAAAAGAAGCTTACGACACGCTACTAATAAGACTTAAAGATGAGCACGCCGTTGAGCATTTAATGATGGATTGCATTGCTGAGATGATTTTTTCCGCACAGAAAAACAACACACCAATGGACCATCAGGCTTATTTCCAATGCATTCAAAACCAAGTCAACCAGAACTAGTTATCATAGGCGCACATATTGTGGACATAGAGAGGCAGACTTTGCGCTGATGCTTTCCTTGTGACTCCACTTAGGCTTCACCCAAAATTAAGGTGTTTTAGTCTGAGTTTTAAGCTTTCCTGACATAGGAATCATTGACTCATCTCCTAAAATAATAGGAAGTAATTTGAGAAACCTCTTCCATACAGAGTCCTGAATGTATGGGATTTGATACTTTTCACACAGGGCCTTCACTTTTGGCTGCGCCTTCTGATACTGAAGCATAGACATCTCAGGCCAAAGGTGGTGCTCAATCTGATAGTTCAACCACCCATGAAGAAAATCATTAATATCACCACCACAGCGATAATTCACTGAACCGAGAATTTGGCGCATACAAAACTCCTCCCGATCTTTGGGTGCGCCCTCAAAACGATACACGTCACTCCCTGCGTGGTTAGGAACCAACACCAAGTAGGAATGAAGGTTTGTAAATATCTCTGCCAAAAGCAAAGTTAAAAACACATTGAGGGCAGCGGTCTGACTTATCAAAAGAAACATCGATGGGATAAGCAAAAAATTCACCAGGACATATGGAATATACGACTTTAACCAAAGGCTTCGCCCGGGCGGTGTAAATGGATTAAAAACAGGGTCAAAGGGCGCAAGCCTATCAAAGAATGGGTCTAGGCTTTCTTGCTTCTTAGGGCTGTACATTTTCTTGATTGTTGAAGGCGCATAGTAGAGCAACTTCCATTGACTCATTGCTAAAAACGCCCAAATGAGCTTAAAAATCTTAGGTTTTCTAGAGCGACGTATATAAACTACATTATGCTCAGCTACGTCGGGGTCAAATCGCTCCCCCAGCCGAAAATGGTGCAAAACGTTGTGCTCTTTCACCCAGGCAGTTGGTTCGATCCAGTCTAGCCAATCCCAAAATCTTCTAATCCCCTTTGCAAAATACTGACTCCTTAAGGCCTTTGGAGTCTCAGCAAACCCATCATAGCCTTTATGAAGGACATGATGGGCAACAGTAGTCCATCGCGTAAATTTACCCTGACTAATTAGCAATGCTGATATTGGATTTGGAAAAATTACGGCAGTAGCGAATCCCAGAACACTTGAAAGACGCCCCCAGCGAATAATCTTCTTCAAATGGGAGACATGTTGGGCGCCATCGGCACCTTCCTTAAGTTCCTTTTCAAGATCATCCAATTCTTCCATAAAACCACTCATGTCCACATCAGCAAAGCAATCCTTATAAGAGGCTAAATTGGCATCGAAGTCATTTTGATCTTTTGAATTCATACACACACCCTAAAATTTAAACACCTTGGTTTCAAAAATCAGGTGTTTGGCGATTTTGGAAGAGAAGTTTTTGGCAGTCACAATGAAGTATACCCATATAACCAGTGGGTTTAATGACAGAAAGCCATTGTATATACTTTACCACCACCTCACCTTTTGAAACATTCGGAATAACTTTAAGTGAAAGTCGTATCAATGACTACCAGTTAACAAAGTTCTTGAGCAACTGCAGGCCGTCGTGTTGTGATTTTTCAGGGTGGAACTGCACTGCAAAGAGAGAACCTTTGGCAACTGCGGAGGTAAATACATCGCCATAGTCTGTATTGCCCGTTACAACAGATGAGTCTTCTTCTTGCACGTAATAACTGTGTACGCTATAAAAACGTGCATTATTATCGATATTATGCCAAAGGGGGTGGGCAGACACTTGGTTGACCGTATTCCAGCCCATATGAGGTATTTTGAGGTCAGCATGAGTAAACTTGACCACTTTTCCAGGGATGATTGATAAGCCATCCGTGCCATTATTTTCCTCACTGTGATCAAAGAGCAATTGCAAGCCAAGACAAATACCTAAAAATGGCTTTTCAGCGGCGGCTTTTTTAATAACGCTAACCAAGTTGTGCTCATTAAGTGCCAACATGCATGCGCCCATTGCCCCTTGCCCAGGAAAAACAACGCGATCAGCATCGTTGATTAGCTCAGGGTCATTGGTTAGGATTGAACGGTCGTTCGGAGCAACAAACTCAAAAGCCTTTTGTACGGAGCGGACATTGCCCATTCCATAATCAACAATTGCGATGGTTTGCATGTTTCTAAAGAGCTACAAAGAGCCTTTGGTTGAAGGGATAACGCCCGCTTGTCTTTCATCAGGTGTTACCGCCATACGCAATGCTCGGCCAAATGCCTTAAAGACAGTTTCCGCCTGGTGGTGTGAGTTAACGCCCTTCATATTATCAATATGAAGCGTTACAAGGGCGTGATTGACAAAACCTTGGAAGAATTCTCGGATCAAGTCAACATCAAAAGTGCCCACTCTACCTCTAGTAAAGTCAACATCCATTATCAAGCCCGGTCGCCCAGACAAATCAAGCACCACGCGTGAAAGTGCTTCATCAAGTGGCACATAGGAATGACCGTAACGAGTGAGTCCTTTTTTATCGCCTACAGCCTTAAAAAAGGCCTGACCAATGGTAATTCCAACATCTTCAACCGTGTGGTGATCGTCTATCTCGGTATCGCCATCGCAGCGGATAGTTAAATCCATTAGACCGTGACGGGCAATTTGATCCAACATGTGATTTAAAAACGGCACACCTGTCTCAATATCAGCAACACCTGTGCCGTAAATATCCAGACTGACAGAGATATCCGTCTCGTTTGTTTTACGATCAACTTTTATCATAAGTGAATTTTATCTTATTTATTAACCGTGGTCTATATATAGTCCTTGATGAGTATTTCAGCGATTTGAATGGTATTCAGTGCCGCACCTTTTCTGATGTTGTCTGACACAACCCACATATTCAAGCCCAGCTCATGACTGATGTCTTCACGAATACGGCTGACAAAAGTTTCATCGGTGTTAGTCGCTTCAGAAAAAGGCGTCGCATAACCACCATCCTCGCGCTTGTCAATGACTTTCACGCCAGGGGCTTTTTCAAGCAGTGCTCTTGCCTCAGCCGCAGTAATCTTTTTCTTCGTTTCGATGTTGATCGCTTCTGAATGACCAAACAAAACAGGTACACGGACCGCAGTCGGGTTAACCAAAATATTGTCGTCTTCAAAAATCTTTTGCGTTTCCCATACCATTTTCATCTCTTCTTTGGTGTAGCCATTCTCTTGGAATACATCAATATGAGGAATAACATTAAAAGCAATCTGCTTTGGATAAACTTCAATGTCGACATCTTGGCCGTTCAAAAGTTTAACAGTCTGATTTGTTAACTCAGTAATCGCCTCTTTACCGCTGCCTGAAACCGCTTGATAAGTAGCCACATTAATACGTGTGATGCCAACAGCATCGTAAATTGGTTTTAGAGCGACCAACATTTGAATCGTTGAACAATTCGGATTGGCAATAATATTACGATTTGTATAATTTGCAATCGCGTGCGCATTCACTTCTGGCACAACCAATGGAATGTCTTCGTCACGGCGAAAGTGTGCTGTATTATCTATCACGATACAGCCTGCTGCTGTTGCAATCGGTGCGTATTTTTCTGAAATGTGGCCACCTGCTGAGAATAAGCCGATTTGAACTTGAGAAAAATCAAAAGTATCCAAATCTTGTACCGTCCAAGATTTACCTTGGCAGGTGACTTTTTTTCCTGCTGACTTTGCAGAAGCTAAAGGGTATAAATTATTAATAGGAAAGTTACGCTGATCTAAAATTGAAATCAGTGTTTCGCCTACTGCACCAGTTGCGCCAACAA
Source organism: Gammaproteobacteria bacterium (assembly GCA_050256335.1). Taxonomy (GTDB): domain Bacteria; phylum Pseudomonadota; class Gammaproteobacteria; order PS1; family Pseudothioglobaceae; genus Pseudothioglobus. Next base: position 14,363 of record JBBWVS010000079.1, read on the forward strand.
TGGCTACATCATATTTTTTACTCACGTCTCAAGAATTATAACAAAAGGGGTTCATTATACGAACCCTTGCGGCTTATATTCACAAATATATCCGATAAATATGGAAAATAATTGCGGATTATTACACTGCGAATAGTGAAATGAAGAATTCTTGCATAACAGCGAATAAAGTGGGGCTTGAAACGAGCTAAAGATGCATACTCATTTGCAAGTAATCGGTGCTCACTGTCTTAGCCCTAAACAGCAGAGGGCTGCGTTCACACGCAGTTATCGATTTCTATGTAATGATGCTGACAGGAAAATTCGCTACTAAGATGTTGACACAGTGCTTGTACGCCATAACGTTCAGTAGCGTGATGACCCGCTGAAATAAAAATCAAGTCATTCTCCAGTGCTGTTGCTGGGGTCTGCTCTGAAGCCTCACCAGTAAGGTAAGCATCAACACCAAGCTCTACTGCTTTAGTAATAAAACCTTGCGCCGCACCAGTGCACCAAGCAATGCGTTTGATATTGTTACCTTGGTCGCCAATAATTAATGGCGCCCTTTGCAGTGTACTCTCAATTTTTGCGCCGAACTCAATAACGCTCAACTCAATCTCACCCGTCCACAGTAAGCTGTTTGCAACAGGGCTCATATTATTAATGCCCAACAGTTTTCCTAATTGAACATTATTACCAACATCAGGATGTGCGTCTAGCGGTAAGTGGTAGGCGAATAAATTGATATTATTTTCTATCAATAAAGCAATTTTACGACGCTTTGCGCCACTGATTGTCTGCGGGTCATTTTTCCAAAAAAGCCCATGGTGTACAAAGATTGCATCTGCTTTTTCATCAACAGCGCGCTCAATAAGCGCCAAATTTGCACTGACACCACTGATAATCGTATTGATTTCTTCCTTGCCTTCAATTTGCAATCCATTGGGACAGTTATCCTCAAAAGCATCGGCATTAAGATACGATTGGGTGTAACTCTTTAGTGCTTCACGCCTAACCATAAAAACTGTTTAGTTGCTGCAACAAGGCATTGTTCTCACTGGCATTACTCACCGTTACGCGAACACAATTACTCAGCTGGGGATGATTGGCAAAGTTTTTAATAAGGATGCCGTTGTCTTTTAAAAACTCGAAGAGTGCATTTGCATTGGGCGTTTTAACCAAGAAAAAATTGGCATCAGACGGATAGACTGTTAACGCTTGAATACCACTCAACTCATTAAATAAACGCTCTCTTTCATCAATAATAATCTGTGCATTTGCAGTAATACGGTCTTTTTCTTTTAAAAGGAAGTTTGCACTGGCTTGGGTTAATGTATTAATGTTGTACGGCAGGCGCAGCTTATCTAAATGCCCAACCGTTTCAGGATTACCAATCAACAAACCCAGTCTCAACCCTGCAAAACCGATTTTAGAAACCGTTCTGAGTAAAACCAAATTTGGGTAATTACTGACCTCATATAAGAAGCTGTCCTTAGCATAAGCATAATAGGCTTCGTCAACCACGACCAAAGCGTTGCTTTCTTCGATGATTTTTTTGATGGCGTTTCGATCAAACGCATTGCCCGTTGGGTTGTTTGGATAGGAAATAAAAATCAGCTTTGGCTGTGTTTTTTCAATCGTTGCCAGTGTTGCATCCAAATTAATCTCAAAATTCTCGTCAAGCATCACCCCTTTATAATTGAGGCGAGTGAACTTGGCGATTATTTCATACATAACGAAACTTGGCTCAACACTGAGAATGGTATCGCCTGTATCACAAGCCAATGCCAGTAGCTGGATAAGTTCATCCGAGCCATTGCCAAGCAAAATATCCAAGCCTTCGGGAATATCCATCAAATCTCTTAACGTTTGCTGCAGTTCTTCAGCGCCCGCATCTGGGTAGCGATTAAGATCCGTTCTTGCCAAATAAGCAAGATAAGGCTCGATTAAATCTTCAGGGACTACAAATGGGCTTTCCATAGCGTCCAGTTTTATCATATTTTGCGACTTCGGGACATGATAAGCCTGAATCTCTTGAATATCTGAGCGTAACCATTGATTAATAAAAGACATTATGAAACCTTTTCATCATTATATTGGCTTAGAACGATTAGGATGATATTGCATTTTACCCAGCTTTTTTGCATTTAATAATGTTTGATAGCAGTAGTCCAACGCTCTTTTACAAGCAATATCAACATCAATGCCGAGCGCAAGCAATGCGCTAATCGCACTCGCCAATGTGCAGCCAGAGCCATGATATTCTCCCGGCAGTTTCACATAATTAAAACGACCGTGCAATTCACCTTGTTGATATAAACGGTGCTCAATTTCATTGTGAGAGCTATCGGTGCCAGTTAGCAAAACCCAGGGGCAATTTAGTGACTTAACTGCGCTAGGCTCATCAAGATCAGGTGCCAGAAGTGCTAATTCCGCTTGATTTGGCGTGATAATTGTTGCTAAAGGAAAAAGTTGTTCTCGCATGGCTAAAATCGTATTTTCATCAACTAGTTGTCGATCACTGCTAGCGCGAATAATAGGATCGAGAACAACAGTTAATTGTGGTTTTTCACGAAGACAATTCGCAATGGTGTTGATTTGCTTAGTAGAACCAAGCAGGCCAATTTTCACAACCTGAAAATCGATATCCGTCATCACCGCCCTGTATTGTGCTTCGATTAGGGTACAGTCAACAACTTCAAGTTGAACCACCTCGTACGTGTTTTGCGCAGTCAGTACAGTAACAATCGGTAGAGTTGTTATTCCAAATTGATTGATTGTCTCAATATCAGCACTGATGCCAGCGCCGCCGCTAGGATCAAGACCTGAAAAAACTAAAACACTTTCTGAAAAAGATTCCGACACTACCTAGTGCAACTCTTTTTCAATTAAGTAATCCACTACCTCAAAAATACGCTCGATACTGCCCGCATGCGTCGCATCCACCCAATACTTGCCGTTCACCACCAGTGTTGGAACACCTCTCGATTGATATTTGCGTGTATTAGCTATTGCCTTTCTAACATTATTCTCCACAGAGAATGATGCAAAAACCGTGTTGGCCTTTTGGATATCAACGCCGTTATCACCCAACCAGTTAACAAACTCCTCTTGTGAATTAAACTTAATTCCATGCTTGTGAATAGCGTCAAACAATGGCGTGTGTAATCTATCAAGTTCTCCCAAATCCTTTAAAACATAAAAGAAAATAGCGCCGCTTATCCAGCTGTCGCCAAGTACCGAGGGCTGACGCACAAATTCAGCTTGATCTGTCAAAGTTTCTTCCATGACGCGAATCCATGGTTCGAGACTGTAACAATGTGGGCAGTAATACCAAAACAACTCCCTAACTTCGACTTTGTCACCTGTATCCGTGGCTACCGCATTGTCAATCACGACATAGTCTTTACCTGCAACATACCGTTGCTCTTCATGCTTGCTTTCTGTCGCGGTCTGTGTAGCACTTACACTGGTTTCTTGCACTGTGGGCTCAGCAACCTTCTCCTCAATTTGTGCAACTTGGGCGCTGCTATTTGCAGTGATGGCAATCTCATCCTGACTTCCCTCAGAAAGCAAGTAGTAGCCAAGTGCAGCAGCAATGATAACAAGAGCGAGTACAGCTGGAAATTTTTTCATAAGCGGTTATTTATTTAATAAGTTTGTCGATATTATACTGACTCAGTACAAAGTCTCGGCTAGATTGAAAAGCTTGCCACAGCTCTTGATAAGTTCGCTTTTCAACTGGATGCTGCTTGAAAGCACTCAGTTCTGCCAATGGCGCCAAAACATAAGCGTATTTGAGAGCATCGGAACGGGGTAAATTCAATGTTGAATCAACCACCTCGTCATACAGCACCAAATCAAGGTCGATGATTCGTGCAGAAAATTTAGGCAACTCTCGATCCCTACCTAACGCGTCCTCAACCTCTTTTAAAATCGCTTTCACCTCGTGGCTTGATTTATCGGTGCTGGCATTAACGCCAATATTATAGAAATCATTGCCCTGAAAACCTTCAGCGGGACTTTCATACAAGGAAGAAACAACAATATTTGAAAACTCTTGTTCTAACGCCTGAAGAGCGAGCGTGAGTTTTAAGGCTCTATTTTCATTTGAACCAATATTAATATGAACATCACTCATTCGGTTTTTATTTTTGCAAAGATCTCTCAATAATAACACCAACACCTTCAGCGCCAGTAACAACCTCACCTTTGTTCAATTTCAACTTAACCCACTCCACGCCAAATTCATTAATAATGATTTGACACACTTTCTCAGCCAAAGTCTCCACCAGTTGGAATTCACTGCTCCGTACATAATCACAAAGACGATCACAAATGGCATGATAATTTAGCGCTTGATCAATATTGTCGGTATTGGCTGCAACAACATTGTTGGAAGACATTTCTATATCAAAAACAATGTTTTGACGAACTTTACGCTCCCAATCGTAAATACCAATCACGGTATCAATCTTAAGGCCTTGTATAAAAACAATATCCATGCTGACATTATTGAGTCACAAAGCCCATATGATACCTTTGAGCAAAGTATTTAACGCTACAAATATTGGCACCTTCGCAACAGTCAAATTAAAATTTTCTGAGTGATAAGAGATCACCTATCAAATATAAAATGGTTTATGCAAAGGTCTCGTGTTATTGATTGATATAATTTAGCTCAGGTCAAAGGTGTTTTTATCTGAAAACCACATTAAAGGAGAGAGATTTGATTTTTTACTTATTGTTAATTGCAGCTTATTTGATTGGCTCAATATCATCTGCGATTCTCACTTGTAAAGCACTCGGCTTGCCGGATCCTCGTACACAAGGCTCTAACAATCCAGGGGCCACCAATGTACGTCGCATGGCTGGCAATAAAGTAGCGGCCCTTGTTCTTCTATGTGATTTGCTAAAAGGCTTTCTTCCGGTATTCCTAGCAACAACATTAGAGCTGAGTTTACTGGAAGTCTCTTTGATTGGTCTCGGTGCATTCTTAGGCCATATCTACCCTGTGTTTTTCGATTTCAAGGGTGGTAAAGGCGTGGCAACTTACGTCGGTATACTGCTCGCTTGCAGCACCCCAGTCGGATTTGCTTTTATCTTTATTTGGTTATTTATTGCCAAGGTATTAAAAATATCGTCACTCTCCGCATTGGTCGCAACTGCTATTTCGCCTGTATATTACTACTTATTTGCGGATGACGTTGGCTCGGGTGCTGTTATCACGCTTATTTGCCTATTGATTTTCTACACTCACAGCAGCAATATCAAAAGACTCATCAACGGTGAAGAGGATGGCATTAAGTCTTAGTATTAACACCTTTTTTTAGTAGATAAAGAGCCACTGAAGCCAACAACGCAATCATCCCCAGTGGTACCATAAATGCCAAATAAAGCTCAGTGGAGCCAATCCCCAACATGCCTAATCTAAAGCCATCCATCATATAAAAAATTGGATTAAAGGCCGATAGAGAGCGCCATACGCTTGGCAAAATATCGATGCTATAAAACATACCACCCAAATAAGTCAAAGGTAGCAAGACAAAGGTTGGCACAATGGATATATCATCGAAAGATTTAGCAAAAATAGCATTAATAAAGCCAGCTAAGGCAAACATCACCGAAGTCAGTAGAAAAGAAATAGCCATAATGCCGTAGCTGTAAACACTAAGCTCAACAAAAAGTGAAATAGCAAAAGTAACCGCTAGCCCAACACACAAGCCTCGAACAACACCGCCAGAAACATAACCCAACAAAATAACCCAATTGGGCACCGGTGAAACCAATAATTCTTCAAAACTGTGATTGTATTTCGTCATAAAAAAAGAAGATACCGTATTGGCGTAGGACTGCATAATCACTGTCATTAAAATTATGCCGGGTACAATAAAATGCAGGTAATCAACGCCTTGCATATGGCCAATTCGCTCACCCATTAAACCGCCAAAAATAAGAAGGTAGAGAGATGTGGTCACTACCGGCGGTACAATGGTTTGCACCCAAATACGAGCAAACCGAAGGATTTCTTTAGCAACAATTGTTTGAAAAGCAATCCACATAACTAGTTGTCCCTACTTGTCAGGGATAAAAATAAGCCCTCTAGACGATTTTGAGCAGAGCGAATATGAGCAACGGTAATATTCTGCAATAACAACTTGGTGATAACATCCGAAATACTCGTGGATTCTGGCAGCATCACTTGCAAGGTATGCCCGTCCAAGACTTCACACTCACAATATTTGATACTAACATCCTTAGGTAAATTTTCGACACACTCAAGAATCAATATTTGATGTTTAGCTTTTTTAAGTAGATCTTTCATGCTTGATTGCGCTACGATCTCACCTTCGCTCAGAATGGCGATATTCCGACACATGGATTCGGCTTCCTCCAAGTAATGCGTTGTCAGAATGATGGTTAAACCCCCTTGGTTAAGTTGCTTTAAGAAGCGCCACATAGAACGACGAATCTCAACATCGACACCCGCGGTTGGCTCGTCCAAGATAAGGATTTCTGGATTGTGCATCAGCGCGCGTGCCAACATCAGTCGGCGCTTCATGCCGCCCGATAAGGATTGAGGCACTTCCAGACGACGATCCCAGAGGTCTACCTTTTTGAGTAATTCTTCAGCGCGAATTTTGGCCTCTTTACGGTTGATGCCAAAATAGCCCGCCTGGTTAATGAGTATCTCAATATTGGGTTCGTGAGGATTGAAATTAAACTCTTGTGGCATCAAGCCAATTTTGCGTTTACCTTCGTTTATGTATTGCCTTTGATCCAGTTCGTTGATCTCAACAGAGCCAGAACTGGATTTAATTAAGCCACAAATAATACCAATGGCTGTTGTTTTACCAGCACCATTGGAGCCCAACAAGGCAAAAAAATCACCTTTTTCGACTTTCAAATCAAGGGCTTTGAGCGCCTCAAAACCATTCGAATATGTTTTGCTTAATGCATTGGTGGAAAGAGCAAGTGTCATAAATAAATTAACTCTCAAATAAAAAAAATTAACTCTCAGGAAAAGTAACTGGGCTGGGTGTTTCGCACAATCAACATTGCGCCTAAATATGCGAAATGATTTTAACATTTATCAACATTTTTGGGCTAATTTTGCGATAATTACCCCCTTGAAATCATAAGCTCTTTTTATAAGTAAATGTTAACGACAAAAAATGTCACTTTGCCAAATGTTGGCGACTTCGATCAGGTTGAAGTCATAGAGATTTTAGTGTCCATCGGCGACACGGTTGAAGAGAATGACAGCATCATCACCCTAGAGAACGACAAAGCGACAATGGAGATCCCTGCACCATTTTCAGGTACAGTTAAATCTATTGAAGTCACTGTTGGCGAAAAAATATCCAAAGACAGTTTAATTATTACTCTCGAAGGTAGTGAAGATTCACCAAGCGAAGAAAATCAAGCCAGCGATGGGAGTACTGAAACACTGGGTAAACCAGCAACCACTTCAAATATTATCGAAGTAGTGGTGCCCGATATTGGCGACATTGATCAAGTCGAAGTGATTGAAATTTTAAGCGCCGTTGGCGATACTATAAGTAAAGAGCAAGGCATCATTACCCTAGAAAGCGATAAAGCCTCCATGGAAATTCCATCTCCAGTAGCTGGAAAAGTAACAAAAATGATCTTGAGTGTTGGCGACAAAGTTTCGGCTGGCGACCTTATTCTCTTGCTCGAAGCCAAAGAGGATAGCGTAAATACATCCGAGGTGGCTGCAGTTGAAAGTACAGTTTCAGTAATTGATGCAGTCGAAGAATCACCAAAAAAGATTGTGGATGAAGTCATCTCTGTTACTACTTCGCCAGAATCTCACGCCTCACCATCGATTAGAAAGTTAGCTCGCGAATTGGGTGTTAATCTATCCAACATCAAGGGCAGTGGCCAAAAAGGTCGTATTTTAGGATCTGACCTCAAAGGTTACGTTAAGAAAATTGTCACAGGCAGTGGACCGATTGAGGGCGATATAGAGGTTGTGCCACTTTCAAGGATTAAAAAGCTTTCCGGTAAACATTTAGCAAAGTGCTGGAGTGAAATACCCCACGTCACTCAATTTGACGAAGTCAACATTGAGCAAATGGAAGAATTCCGAGCACACCAAAAAGCCAGAGATATTAAATTATCGCCACTGGTTTTTATCATGAAGGCCGTTGTCCAGGTGCTTAAACAGCATCCTCACTTTAATTCTTCATTGGATGAATCTGGTGAAAATCTATTGGTGAAACAATACTACAATTTAGGCATAGCAATGGATACGCCCGATGGCTTAATCGTTCCAGTTATCCGTGATGTCGGCAAAAAATCTCTCATTGAGCTAGCCGACGAACTTGCAGAAATATCTACCAGGGCAAGAGAAAGCGGCCTGAGTAAGGCTGAAATGAAAGGGGCTGGATTTACAATCTCAAGTCTTGGTGGTATTGGTGGCACCCAATTCACACCGATTATTAATTCGCCAGAGGTGGCTATCCTTGGCGTCTCTAGAACACAAATTAAGCCCGTCTGGAATGGTGATGAGTTTGTACCAACAGCCACACTACCCCTAGCCCTTTCTTACGATCATCGAGTGATCGATGGCGTTCAAGGCGCTAAATTTATGTCGGACCTTAACCAAGTGCTGAAAAATATTATGGAGATATTGTTGTGAGAGACCTTTTTATGAATCATTTTAGATTTGATAGTAGAATTTTCTCTCATTTTACAAGGCATAATTTTAGAAGCTCTACTTGTTGTCTGGCGATAAAACTTAACACAGAAAAATGGGAAAAATCCCATATCCTAAAATAATTCATAAAAAGGTCTCTATGATAAAAACACAAGTTTTGGTAATTGGATCTGGCCCTGGCGGCTATACAGCAGCATTTCGTGCAGCCGATCTAGGTAAAGAAGTAACCCTGATTGAGCGCCACGATAACTTGGGGGGTGTTTGTTTGAATGTGGGTTGCATCCCTTCAAAAGCACTACTGCACACCGCACAAGTGATAAACGAGGCCAAAACTGCCGATCACCTAGGTGTTCACTTCGAGGTACCTGCAATTAACATTGATGGCGTCAGAAAAAATAAAGAAGACATCGTAGGCAAACTAACCAGCGGCATTAAAGCATTAACCAAGGCAAGAAAGGTCAATGTTATGACTGGTTATGCACAGTTTATCTCATCCAATCAAGTCAGTATTGAAGGCAGTGACGAAGTCGTTGAATTCGAAGATTGTATTATTGCAGTTGGTTCACGCGTTACCAAAATACCGTCTTTCCCTTTTGAGGACGATCGGGTGATGGACTCTACCGATGCCCTTGAACTTAGCGATATCCCAAAACGACTTCTGGTCGTTGGTGGTGGTATTATCGGCCTTGAAATGGCGACTGTGTACGAGGCACTTGGCAGCGAGATTACCATTGTGGAGTTGGCAGAGCAGCTCATTCCTAGTGCCGATAAAGACATTGTTAACCCATTATTCAAACGCATCAAGAAGAGCTATGCGAATATCTATCTCAACACCAAAGTAACGAACATGAAGGCACTTAAAAAAGGCATTAAAGTTGCCTTTGAAGGCAAAGGTGCACCCGAGACGGACATCTTTGACAAAGTACTGGTGTCCGTTGGTCGTTCACCCAATGGCGCATTGATCGATGCAGATAAGGCCGGAGTATCGGTAGATGAACGTGGCTTTATAGCTACCGACAGACAAATGAAAACCAATATTACGCATATTTATGCAATTGGTGATGTTGTTGGCCAACCAATGTTGGCGCATAAGGCTGTACACGAGGCAAAAGTGGCAGCAGAAGTCATTTGTGGACACAAGTCAGGCTTTGATGCACTCACCATTCCGTCCGTTGCCTACACCGATCCAGAGGTAGCTTGGACCGGAAAAACTGAGAAGGAATTGAAAGCAGAAGGTGTTTCTTATGAAAAAGGCACGTTCCCTTGGGCGGCTTCTGGACGCAGCTTGAGTATTGGTCGCAGCGAAGGCGTAACAAAAGGATTATTCGACAGCACAAACGGTAAAATACTCGGCATGGGCATCTGTGGTACTAACGCAGGTGAGCTTATAGCAGAAGCAACTTTAGCGATTGAAATGGGCTGTGATATGAGCGATATTGCACTCACAGTGCACGCTCACCCAACACTTTCAGAAACGATTGCTTTTTCGGCTGAAATGGCGGAAGGCACAATTACCGACCTGATGCCACCAAGAAAAAGAAAATAGGAAGAACCATGGATATGACAAAAGCAAGAAGAAACGTTATTGAGCAGCAAGTGCGCCCTTGGGGTGGTCTTAACCTGCGCGCCAATCAAGCCTTAAGCGACGTGCCAAGAGAAAACTTTGTACCTAAAGATTTTCAAGGCCTTGTTTTTGCTGATATCGAAATCCCTCTCAGCGACAGCGCGAAAATGTTTTCGCCAAAAATTGAAGGTAGAATTCTGGACTCTATTGATGTTCAAAGCGATGAAAGTGTTCTAGAAATTGGCACAGGCAGTGGTTACTTCACTGCAGTTCTTAGTAAGCTTGCAGGCAGTGTTATCAGTATTGAGATTGATCCAGCGTTATCCGCCTCCGCCAAAAAGAATCTGCAATCACTTGCTGTAAACAATGTTGATTTACAAGTCTCAGATGCCTCAACAGCTGATTTCTCAAAACAAAAATACGACGTTATTGTCCTTGGCTGCTCTTTGAATGCGCAAAGCCAGAAATTGAATGAATTGCTCAATACCGGTGGCAGACTGTTTGCTATTATTGGTGGCATGAATAAAATGCAAGCAACACTTATCACTAGAATTAGTGATAACGAGTGGCAGACAAAATCAATTTTTGAAACTCACTTAGATTATATGCAGGGCCAAGAACCGGCGGCGGTGTTTGCTTTTTAAGTAGAGATCTTTGTATTAATCATTTAATATTTGCTGAGTGATAAAAATGAATAAAAAATGTGTAAAAATGTGCACTCCAAGAGTACTTCCTACGAAGGTCTCTAGATAAAGCCTAGCTATGTTGAATTCTCTTTTCAACTTTCTGATTAAAAAATCTGTACTGGCATTAGCCTTGCTACTTATCTTAATCGGTGCGCTACTGTACCAAATCCCACACTTTTCTCTTGATGCATCGTCAGATTCTCTCGCACTTGAAGGCGATAACAACCTTGCGCTCTTCGAGAAAACTCAAGAAACTTTTCAAACTTCCAATTCATCGTTAATTATCAGCTACACCACTGAAGATGGTGTTTTAGACCCCCAACAAATCCAGTATTTACGAGCACTTAGAGACGACATACTCGCACTTGAAAGAGTAACTTCAGTTACCTCCATTCTCGATGTACCTTTGTTTCAATCGCCACCTCTCTCACTGATAGAGTTGACCGGAGATGCAATTACCATTGACAATGGCAAGGCTGATATGTCATTTATAGCAGGCGAATTCAGCCGCGGCCCGCTTTATGCCAACAACCTAGTCAGCTTTGATGGCAAAACATCCGCTTTACTCATTAACCTTAAAGAGGTCGACAAATCAACTGAAGATGTCAATGATGCACTAGCAGACGCGGTACAAAGTATTCGAACAATAATGGAAGGCTATCGCAATAACGCGCAGCTTTATTTAGGTGGCGTACCAATGATCAGAAATGACATTATTGCCTACATTGCCAGTGACCTGGTGCTCTTCAGCCTTGCTGTCGTGCTTGTTATGTCCATTATGCTGGCCCTTATTTTTAGAGGCGTAAGGTGGGTTTTATTGCCGATTAGCATCAGTGTTACAGGTGCACTGATAATGACCGGCGTACTGGGTGCACTGGGGTGGAAAGTAACCATTATCTCTTCCAATTTTTTCTCATTACTGCTGGTAATGACACTTTCGGTGACCATTCACTTAGTAGTGAGATTTAAAGAACTGGCACAACAAACACCTGAGGCCGATGTCAAAGCGTTGACTTTGCTCACTTTGCAACAAATGTCCAAACCGTGTTTATTCACAACACTGACCACAATCGCCGCATTTGCCTCATTAATGATTAGCGATGTGCGCCCTGTCATTGATTTTGGCTGGATGATGGCCATTGGTGTTACCATTGCTCTGGTACTCTCTTTCTTGACCTTCCCAATCTTAATGAGTTTATTGCCAAAACCCAAGATTGCAAAACACTCAACAGAGTTCACTTTCACCAACAAACTGGCTCATTTCACCCATAAATATGGCAACCAGCTGATTATTTCACTGATTCTTATTGTTGCCATTGCGCTCATTGGCGTAAGTAAATTAAGCGTTGAAAACCGCTTTATCGATTATTTTAAGAAATCCACCGAAATTCACCAAGGCTTGAGTTTAATTGACCAGCAACTGGGTGGCACTATGTCATTGGAAATAGTCTTTGATGATATGGCTAGTGCCTTCTGGGTGGACGACTTCTTGCGCGAAGACATTCATAACATTCATCAATATATGGACAGCCTTGATGCCACAGGCAAAGTACTGTCAATTGATACACTGATGCAAATTCTCACGCAGGCCAATGCCGGCATACCACCGACTGGCTTTTTGTTAATGGTAGCTAAAAATCAAATGCCGGATTTTGCTAGAGAACAAGTGCTTGACCCTTATCTATCCGAATCAGAAAACCAGCTGAGACTGGTTGCAAGAATTCGAGAGACCGATGGCGCCCTCAAGAGAGATGAACTTATTAACGAAGTAAGAGCGCACCTTATCAATGAATTTAACCTCAAGCCCGACAGTTTTAGAATGACGGGTGTGTTTGTTTTATACAACAACCTATTGCAAAGCTTATTTACATCTCAAATTAAGACCATCGCCCTCGTGTTTGCGATGATTTTTGCGATGTTCTTATTTATCTTTCGATCGATTAGTCTCTCGATTATAGCGCTGATCCCAAACACTCTACCATCGCTGCTTATTTTGGGCATTATGGGGCTTGCCAATATTCCGCTCGATTTAATGACGATTACCATTGCGGCCATTGCCATTGGTATTGGCGTGGATAACGCCATTCACTATATTCATCGATTTAAGTCAGAGTTTAAGGTCGATCAAGATTATCTGGCCACTATGTATCGTTCTCACGCATCCATCGGACTCGCTATGTTCTACACATCCATCACCGTTGCCATTGGTTTTTTGGTACTGGCACTGTCTAATTTTATCCCGAGTATTTACTTTGGCATTTTTACTGCAATTGCGATGCTCAGCGCCGTACTGGCAAACCTTACTTTGTTGCCAAAACTGTTGTTGATTTTTAAGCCGAACATGGGAAAATAAATGAGCGCGCAATAAAAAACCCGCCTCGAATAAGAGAGCGGGTTTAGTCTACTATACTAAAGGAGAGATAAGTTAACTAGTAGGGTTTAACTCAGGCGGGTATTATATACGCAAATCAATACTATTTACAACTTTTTTTTATTATTTATTTTCAACCTTAATTAATCTAATTTTAACCCCAATTTTTTTCAATTAACTATGTCAAAAACTTACCAATTTGACGTGCTCATTATCGGCTCTGGCGCAGCTGGATTAATGGGCGCAATACAGCTTTCCGAGGATTTATCAATTGCGCTAATTGCCAAAGATGAACTCCTAGAAGGCTCCTCTTATTATGCACAAGGCGGCATCTCAGCAGTGCTCGATTCTGCCGATGATTTTGATTCTCACATACAAGACACAATAAAAACTGGCTTTAATTTAGGCGACGAACAAAGTATTCGATTTATGGTCGAACAAGCGCCAAACGCAATTAAAGATTTAGAAAAAGCAGGGGTAAAATTTTCTCAGCAAGGCGCAACATACGACCTCACAACCGAGGGCGGTCATAGCGCTAAACGTGTTGCTCATGTATCGGACAAAACTGGTCAATCCATACAAACAAATTTACTCGCACAAGTACGTCAAAAATCAAATATTACACTTTTTGAACACCACATAGCTATCGATCTTTTAATGAAGGATGAACAATGCTTTGGCGCGTATGTTTATGACAAACAAAATGACCGAGTTTCTTCGTTTATCTCGAGCAAAACAATTATCGCCACGGGAGGTGCCTCAAAAGCATACCTCTACACCTCTAACCCTGACACGTCAACGGGTGACGGTATTGCTATGGCGTATCGTTCAGGCTGTGAAATTATTAATATGGAGTTTGCTCAATTTCATCCAACTTGTCTTTTTCACCCCCATGCCAAATCGTTTCTCATTTCAGAGACACTCAGAGGTGAAGGCGCTAAGCTAACGTTGCCAAATGGTGAAGCGTTTATGCACAAATACGATAAACGTGAAGAAATGGCGCCCCGTGATATTGTTGCTAGAGCCATCGATCATGAAATGAAGACCCATGGTTTTGATTGTGTTTATCTCGATTTATCCTTTAAAGACAGTGACTGGATTGTTGAGCGCTTTCCCACTATTACCGAGCGCTGCCTTACGCTAGGTATTGACATATGCAATGAGCGTATTCCTGTGGTGCCAGCTGCTCACTATACCTGTGGTGGCGTTGGTACTGATATCAATGCTCAAAGTAGTGTTGATAATCTTTATGCTATTGGTGAAGTTGCCCATACTGGTGTGCATGGTGCAAACAGAATGGCGAGCAATTCACTCCTTGAGTGCCTTGTTTTTGCTAAGGCCTGCGCCAAACATATTAATAATGATGCTATGCGGAGCATTGAATTGCCAACTTTTGACCATTGGGACGCCTCAAGAGTAGAACACTCTCAAGAAAAAGTGGTGGTCTCCCACCTTTGGCAGGAGGTTAGGCTCCTTATGTGGAATTTCGTTGGCATTGTTCGCAGTGATCGTCGCCTACAATCAGCGCAACATCGATTGACACAAATTCAAAAAGAAGTTAACGATTATTACCGCCTCTACATCCTCACAGAAGATCTTATTGAGCTCCGAAATCTTGTGCAAACAGCGCAAATTATTGTCGAATCTGCCCTTACAAGGCAAGAGAGTCGCGGCCTTCATTTCACTCTCGACTATCCAGAACAATTGAAAAGCGCGGATAATAGTGTTATTACAAAGACTTCATACCAATCATGATTCTAGACATTCTTTGCTATCCAGATAAAAGACTCAGGACTGTTGCTAAACCGGTTGAGTCGGTTGATGACACCATTAAAACGCAAGTTAAAAACATGTTTGAAACCATGTACGATGCGCCGGGTATTGGCTTAGCCGCCACCCAAGTTGACTTTCATCAAAGAGTGATTGTCATTGACGTCTCCGATGAGAGAGATCAGCCACTATGCTTAATCAATCCCGAAATTATTGAAAAATCCGGCGAAATAGAATGGGAAGAAGGTTGTCTTTCGGTACCTGATTATTTCGAAAATATCAAACGCGCCAATGATATTAAAGTCCGCGCCCTTGACCAAAATGGTGAAGAACTTGAAATCCAGGCTAGCGAAATGTTGGCTGTCTGCATCCAGCATGAGATTGATCATCTTAACGGCATTCTTTTTGTCGACTACATTTCAAAATTAAAGCAAAAGCGCCTTAAAGAGAAAGCCAACAAGCAAGCAAAAAGACTCTAAAGTCCAATGAGATCTTTACAATGAATATCGGGCCTTTTCAGCTAAATTCCCAAGTTCTACTTGCACCAATGGCAGGCACCAGTGACAAACCCTTTCGTATACTCTGCCGCGCACAAGGTGCAGCACTGACCACCTCAGAAATGGTGGTTATTCAAAAACACCTACTCAACACCAACAAGTCAAAATACCGCCTAGATTTTAGCGGCGAACAATCGCCTATCAGTATTCAAATAGCCGGCTCTGAAGCAAAACAATTAGCCGAATCAGCCATACAAGCTGTGGGGTTTGGTGCAGATATCATAGACATTAACATGGGTTGCCCCGCGAAAAAGGTGTGCAATAAAGCCGCCGGTTCTGCACTCATGCAAAATGAGAAACTGGTGGCGGACATTCTTAACGCCGTAGTCGCTTCTGTGGATATTCCAGTAACTCTTAAAATGCGCACCGGCTGGAGCAATGAAAACAAAAATGCGCCCACTATCGCTAAAATAGCCGAAGAATCTGGTATTCAAATGATAGCAATTCACGGTAGGACACGTGAGCAAAAATATCTCGGTGAAGCGGAATATGAAACGGTTGCAAAAGTAGTTAGTGACACCAACATTCCCGTGGTTGTTAACGGTGATATCACCAGCGCCGAAAAGGCCAAAAAAGTGCTTGATTACACATCAGCCGATGCGGTTATGCTGGGCAGAGCGACTCAGGGCAACCCTTGGTTAATTGGTGAAGTGCATCACCATCTTTCAACGGGTGAAATAAAACCGCCAATTAGCCAAAAAGATAAAATACCAGTCATACTAGACCATATCTCAAGCATTCATGACTTTTATGGAAATAAATTAGGCACTCAGCTATCCAGGAAGCATATTTTTTGGTATTCTATGCGTCTTGACCAAAAAAAAGCGAGAGATTTTTGGCCAAACATTAATCGAGTGAGTGATCACTCTGAACAATATTTCATATTCCGAGATTATTTACATTCTTTATGAATCAAAGCGATTTACACGACTGTATTCACCAAAAACTTGAGCGATACTTCACTCAATTAGACGACGAGTCGGCGTCTGGCGTGTTCAAAATGGTCTCCCAGCAAACCGAAACCGCTACATTGAAATTCGTCCTCGATAAAGTCAATTACAACTACAGCGAGGCAGCCCGAATTCTTGGCATCAATCGCGCCACTCTAAAGAAAAAAGTAGCACTTTACCAACTCTAAGACTCTATAATAATTTCTTTAAATGCTTAGCATCCTAAAGGATTTTCAATGGCCATAAAACGCGCTCTGATTAGTGTTTCCGACAAATCAGGAATCATCGAATTTGCTCAAAAACTGAGTGATCTCAACATCGAAATACTCTCAACGGGCGGCACCGCCAAGCTCTTAGAAGAAAACAACATCCCTGTGATTGAAGTCTCGGACTATACCAATTACCCAGAGATGATGGCAGGACGCGTTAAGACACTTAACCCTAAAATTCACGGCGGCATATTGGCGCGTCGTGGTATTGATGAAGGCGTAATGGCGGAAAATAACATCAAGCCAATCGATTTGGTTGTTGTCAATCTCTACCCTTTTCAAGAAACAATTGCTAAAGCCGATTGCACGCTCGATGATGCTATCGAGAACATTGATATCGGCGGCCCAGCGATGTTACGATCAAGCGCCAAAAATCACACCTCTGTTACAGTGATTGTTGACAGCAGTGATTACCAAAAAGTACTTGATGAAATTAGCGCATCTGGTGATACAACATTGGATACACGCAAAAAACTCGCACTAAAAACATTCGAGCACACCGCCCAGTACGATGGCGCTATTGCTAATTATTTAGGCAAAGAAGAAGATGGCTTTTCAAACACCATCAACCTGCAATTTATAAAATCACAAACCCTGCGTTATGGCGAAAACCCACATCAAGCGGCAGCTTTTTACGTCGAGGCCAATCTAGTTGAGGCCAGCATTGCTTCAAGTAAGCAGTACCAAGGCAAGGCTTTGTCTTTTAACAACATTGCC
Organism: Gammaproteobacteria bacterium; assembly: GCA_050256335.1. Classification (GTDB taxonomy): domain Bacteria; phylum Pseudomonadota; class Gammaproteobacteria; order PS1; family Pseudothioglobaceae; genus Pseudothioglobus. The sequence continues at coordinate 31,909 of JBBWVS010000079.1, forward strand.
GACGCCGATGCTGCATTGGAGTGCGTCAGAGGGTTTTCAGAACCTAGCTGTGTTATTGTAAAACACGCCAATCCTTGCGGTGTAGCCACAAGAAATACAATTCTTGAGGCCTACGATGACGCTTACAAAACCGATCCAACGTCGGCCTTTGGCGGCATTATCGCTTTTAACCGAACGCTAGATAGCGCAACGGCAAAAAGCATTCTTGACCGACAATTCGTTGAGGTGATTATTTGCCCTAGTATTAATGACGATGCCAAAGCTATTCTCGCAAACAAACAAAATATTCGCGTACTTGAATGTGGCGACTTACAAATACCAAAACCGGCACTGGATTATAAGAAAGTAACTGGCGGCCTTTTGGTGCAAGATAAAGATTTAGGCTCTGTAACAGAGTCCGACCTTAAATGCGTTAGCCAAATACAACCAACCGCTGGGCAAATGCAAGACATGCTCTTTGCCTGGAAAGTGGCCAAAAGCGTGAAATCTAACGCCATTGTCTACGTCAACAATCAAATGACAATCGGCATTGGTGCAGGACAGATGTCGCGCATCTATTCCGCCAAAATCGCCGGCATTAAAGCCGCTGATGAAAGTTTGGTTGTTGAGGGCTCGGTGATGGCATCCGACGCCTTCTTCCCGTTTAGAGACGGCATTGATGCAGCAGCCGAGGCTGGCATTAAAGCGATTATCCATCCGGGTGGCTCGATGCGTGATGAGGAGATTATTGCTGCTGCGGATGAACATGGTATTGCGATGGTGTTTACCGGCATGCGCCACTTCAAACACTAAATTACAGAGATATTTATTATCAATATTTTTGTTGTGTAGCAAGACTCAAAGTGGTCATTTATATAATATAAACTTCCATTTTTCATTTACTCCACGCCTCAATTTTGACAAATAACTATCGCCTGTAATACAACTCTTACCAGGCCTCAGAGCGGTCGCTCACTACTAGTAAACTCCCGCCCTTAGTTTGCCTTCTGTCTCGATCTGAATAAAAATTACCACCTATGATGGCTAGGTGACAGACATTTGTAAATTAGTGCAAATCCTACATTTGGGCATAAACACCCACTTATTTATGTCCGCCATTCAATCGGCGGACATTTATAGACTTCATCCAGTATGACTTCGACTAGCTCGAATTGTGACTCCCCATTAACATCTTCAAAATAAATATGGCTTGGCCAAGGGGTTTTAACATGGTTGTCCGCAGGTAAGTCGATAGTTTCACAGACGTGCTTGATTGCATCGACAAATGATTTGGCCTCTTCGGCCATCTCTGCTTTTTTTGTGACAAGATCTTTAATACTGTTTCGATCAATCTGGGGCGAGCCGATACCGGAAGTTAAGGGAAGGTTTCGCAAAATAGCTTGCTCTTCATAAAATGAAATATTCACTTTATCCGCCTCAAGACGCATGATGAAGACAGGATTAACACTAACCTTTGCGTCTGTCAAACTCATTAGATTTCCGCGATCAACACTTGGGGCGGCAACAGATCTACGACGCGAAGAGCGCACTTTTTCCTTTACCTCGGCCACAAAATCGCCTCGGTAATTGTTATCAAATACACGATCCACATATGGCTTATCTCGCAACATATGCTGGATTGAGCGGATCGACATATTCTTGCAGTTTTCTGGACCGATAAAGAACGGAGAGCCTGATGCGTCTGACAATTCAACCCAGCCGTTTGGAAAGGTCTCGAAATGGTGGTCCATCCACGGCCCAAGCACCTTATCACCAATATGATTCAGTAGTGCGTTGACATTGTCTGGCTCGCTCAAGACATCCGACAGTAGTGGTTCTTGCCCATAAATGTCTGCAGCAAGACTGTAAGGAGCTGTTATGTTTAACAATGGTGGCATACCAGTCAGCTCTTCAAAAACTCTCAGAATATCATCAATGGCCTTAGGAACACCCGTAGAAAAGTCAGGTGTTTCAAGCAGATGCCAATTTTCTCTGTTAATCAGAGCGTTATCTGGATCAGCACCAGGTGGGAACCTATCTGGGTACATCATTTTCTGACCCAATGGTTCGCAAGTGAAGGCATATAACGCCCAAGTTATGTAAAACTTGCTGATACCCAACAAACGACTTACAACCAGATTAGCGCGGACGTAGCGGTACGGGTTTGTGTTATAGAAGTCCCACGATTCCACTCCGTACAGATCGTAAAGCAAAGCTAACGCCAGCATGTGGACAGATGCGGTTGAATGCACTCTATCGGGTGACGCCAATAAGGCAAAGTTTTCGTCAAACTTTCCAGCGATAGTAGCATCAAACAAGTCTTTCATCTCCTGTTTGGCGCCATCCTCCACTTCTTGCCAACGTTTCAGCAGGTGAAGTCCTTCTGGAAAAGCATAATCTTCAATTTGAATCATGACTCAAGCCACTCGATTGTTAATAGAATAGATGAAGTGTACCCCTTCTAATATTTATGCTAACAACGAGTTATAGGTCCACTTTTTATAGGGCAGTATGCCAGCACTTCAGCTGAATAACTCATAAGAGCGTCTTAGCTTTAACTTCCAGTAAAAAAGATTTGGATCAAAAACATCACAAGAGGTAATAAGGGCAAGCTTTAACTGAAAATACTCACAATGTTGCACGTGGTTATAAATTCAAGCGATCATTCGTTTATTTTTATTATTTTGGTCATAGCTAAAATCTAAAATTTTCGAAAATCGGTAAAATTTTCAATTCTAAATCTATAAAAACTCTATAAAGAAGTCGTTTCTAGCCATTTGAAGACCATTTTTATACAGTTTTATCATTATTTTGGAATGTTTTGAGCGTCAAAAATAGTCATAGTCAAAATTGCCCAATTTTTCAACAATTAAGAGAAAAAAGAGGCGTTATTTTGTACTTATAGCTAATCTCCGAGAGAGGACTTTAAATAATCAATCATGAGTTTAACTTTTGCTGGAGTGAACTGACAAGACAGTTTCACAGCGTACAAACTTACTGGTTCTATTTCGTGTTTACTGAGAATTCAAACTAGACGGCCATCCTTTAAAGCCCCCTCAATAATGAAAACGGGCAGTAAAGCAATACCAACTCCTTTGATTGATGCCTCGCGAAGCGCTTCACCATTATTTGTCGAGAGTTGCCCTGTTACGCGAAAAGCCTTGTTGTTAACACCCCATTCGTTATTTGGGTTGGCCAAGCTATAAATCATGCAATTGTGTTGCTTTAAATCACACGTGTTAGAGTGCTCTCCGTGCTCTTTCAAGTATTCTGGAGACGCGCAAATAACTCTTTCAATTGAGCATAAACGTCGAAGTTTTTGACTCCAGTCAATTGCAAGGAAAGCCCTTTATGTTGTCATTTTTTCGATTTGCAAGCTGTCCATTTTGCAACTTGAGAATCTTTGAGCTAAGCAAAAGGTTTGATGAACTTGGCGAAGGCTTTACAATTGTGGCAATATTTAACTCACCCATTGATCGCTTGTCTTCACTAGGTAACAAACACAATGCGCCTTTTTATATTCTTGCTGATGAATTCAATAAATACTATCAACAGTACGGTATTGCGAATTCGGTATTGGGCATGATTAAGGGTTGGACATTGAGACTACCAACACTTGTAAAAGGGTTGTTAAAGGGTTATATTCCATTAGAAATTAGCCGTCAATGGACAATTATGCCAGCCAGTTTTTTAATTGATAAAGAGGGTGTGATTAAGCAGGCGTATTACGGCAAAGATGAGGGCGACCACTTGCCGTTCGATGAAGTGAAACGTTTTTCCTTGAAAGGAAAAATCTAGGACAATTCTCTAATACTTAGCTAAAGTGAGTGAGAACTCTATTTAGCCAAACGCTCGGGCGACTTGTTGGTGTATTTATCAATAAAGCGAATGACGTAATCTTCGTCAAGTTCTTCTTGCGACATTTTGTCAAAACGACCCCACGATGCGAGGGTAATTTGAGCGTCGTTAGCTCGTCGCTCAGAAGCCACTACTCTTCCTGAGTAGCGATTGGCAATTTTCTTAAGTCTGGCCTTTGTTTCAGCACTGACATTTCGATAGGTAATCCAAATAAAACCGTGCTCTAGGTTGTGAACGCCATTAATATCTTCTATTTCACTGCTATAAAATCCGCCAATTACAGCGCCAGCGTGTGGA
>JBBWVS010000080.1:0-7516 GCA_050256335.1 Gammaproteobacteria bacterium
AGATACAGCAACAAAAATGGCTGCCGAAAATCAGATTTCATCGCTAATCCCGCAGCTATCAGTACAATTTGAAGCTTACCCACAAGTCACAGCTGGTACCAACGCTCTACAACTGCAAGAAGAAATTGTTTCTACAGAAAACAAACTGGCGTACGCAAAACAAGCATACAACGACTCCATTGAAAAATATGAAGCCAAAAAACAAAGCTTTCTAGAGACTTTTGTTGTGTCGATGTTTTCGAAGCTAAACAAGAGCTTTGAGCAATGGGGCTTAACGGCAGAAAAAAGGCAAGAAAACGAAAACATGACGGTTAAGTTTTAACCGGGCGTTAAGTACTCATGCAAGTAGGTGACTTTAGAGAGACCATTCGAAAAAATAATCGGCGCACAACATTTGTTATGGGGATGTTTATTGCGCTGTATATTCTTCTCGGCCTACTGATTGATGTCGCTCTATATCTTCAAACAGAGGACAATATTAGTAACATTCTTGTATCGATGGCCAATGGCAGTTTGGCGCCAAAAGCCACATTTATCACTGTTATTGTCGCCTGTATTTCAATAGCTGTCACTTTTAAAATGAGTGACAAGTTGATGTTAATGGGCACAAACTCTAAAGAAATTACCAGTTTAAATGCTGCGCTTGACGACGAAGAAAAGCAATTGTACAACATTGTTGAAGAGCTAAAGATCTCTGCAGGCATGAATTACATGCCAAAAGTCTATATCATCGAAGACAACTACACCAACGCCTTCGCATCAGGCTACTCTGAAAAATCCGCCCTCATTGCAGTTACAAGAAGGCTTGTGCGACTGTTGAATAGAGACGAGCTCCAAGCAGTGGTAGCGCATGAATTAACCCACATAAGAAACAACGACATAAAGCTAACATTGTTTGCCACAGTTCTTGCAAACATCATGCTATTAATTGTCGATGTTTTGTTTAGAGGCGCGTTCTATGGCAGGAATAGAAAAGGTGGTGGCATAATTATAATTTTGGCCATTTTTCTACGAGTTGTCTTTCCTTTAGTTACCTACTCTCTGCTAATGTATTTATCAAGAACACGCGAATACATGGCTGATGCTGGAGCCGTTGAGTTAATGCGCGCAAATCAGCCAATGATTTACGCATTGAAAAAAATTAGTGGTGATTATGAAGACAATGAATCCGAAATTACCATTCCTAAAACCGATGAGATAAGACGAGCGGCTTATATCTTCAATATCGATTCAAAGAAGAAATATCGCAGTAAAATGTCAAATATGTTCTCAACACACCCAAAAACTGAAGATCGCATTAACGAACTTCAGGGAAATTCGTAAGAAACTCACAATGGCAATTACAATTAAATCTTCATCTGAAGTCGAAAAAATGCGTATTGCGGGTCGACTTGCTGCAAGCGTTCTTGATATGATCACCCCATATGTTATTACAGGTATCACCACAGAACACTTGGACAACATTTGTCATAAATTTATTGTCGATGAGCTGGATGCCGTACCAGCGCCGCTTAACTATCATGGCTTTCCAAAATCGATTTGCACATCAATCAACAACGTTGTTTGTCATGGTATTCCGGGTGAAAAAAAACTCAAAAAAGGCGATATTATTAACATCGATATCACCGTCATTAAAGACGGTTTTCATGGCGACACCTCGAAAATGTTTATTGTGGGTAAACCAAGCGTCAAGGCAACAAGAATTTGTAAAATAGCGCAAGAATGTATGTATCTTGGCATCAAACAAGTAAAGCCTGGTATTCGTTTAGGTGAAATTGGCCAAGTGATTGGTGAGCATGCACACGCACACAACTGCTCAGTGGTTCGAGATTATTGTGGCCATGGTATTGGGCTGGGTTTCCACGAAGAGCCGCAAGTGCTGCATTACGATAATGGCAATACAAAACACTCTCCAACCCTTGAGCCAGGCATGACTTTCACTATCGAGCCAATGATTAATTTGGGTGGCTACCAAGTCATCACCTCCAAATTGGATGGCTGGACGGTAACGACCAAAGACCGTTCTTTATCAGCGCAATGGGAGCACACTATTTTAGTGACTGAAAATGGTCACGAAATCCTCACCCTTAGAGAGGAAGAGATTCTTTACATCTAAAGGAAAGGGCTTGGAGCCTGCTTTGGTGTACGAACCATAGAATCAAGTGCGCTCGTAGAGATTAATTCTACTATAGTTTCACACTCAAAGCTCCGCTCTCTGGTTGTTATTCAACACCCGGCATGTGCTAAAATATCACTTTTTTTATTGTTGGTTTTGAACTTGTGAAACGCTTAAGAAATTACTTTATTTCTGGTCTTCTATTCTGGATTCCACTGGCCCTCAGTATCATGGTGATCAAATTCTTTTTAGAATTGATAAACAGTATTGTTCCGCCAGAATACCTACCTGAAACATTATTCAATTTCGGGGCACAAATTCCTGGTTCAGGTATCTTCTGGGTGCTTCTTGTCATTCTCTTAACAGGCGCCTTAGTTAGTAATATTATTGGTAGAAAAGTTGTTGAATTGTGGGAAAAAGTTTTAAGCCGTATCCCCGGTTTTCGCGGCATCTATAGCGCCTTAAAAAAACTATCCTCAACTGTACTCAGCACCTCAGGTGAAGGCTTCCGAAAAGCACTTTTAGTTCAATATCCTCGCGAAGGGATGTGGACAATCGCCTTTCAAACGGGTAGTTATCACGGTGAAGTAGAAAAAATAATCGGCGAAGAGATTATCAACCTATACGTTCCAACAACACCAAACCCAACGTCAGGCTTCTTTATTATGATGGCGAAAAAAGATGTAATCGAGCTCGAGATGAGTGTCGACGAAGCATTTAAACTAGTTATTTCTACCGGCGTTGTTGCGCCTGATTTAATCGATATTAAGGACAAAAAATGAGAACACACTTTTGTGGCGAATTAAGTAAAAACGCCCTAGATCAAGAAGTCACATTATGTGGTTGGGTTAATAGAAGACGCGACCATGGTGGTGTCATATTTCTTGACGTCAGAGACAAACGTGGTATTGCCCAAGTGGTAATCAACCCAGACACACCAGAAACTTTTGCTATTGCTGAAAGTGTGCGTAATGAGTTTGTCCTCAAAATCACAGGCAAGGTTATTGCCAGGGACGAGGCAATGATTAATAGCAAAATTCCAACAGGTGAAATTGAAGTTGTTGCCAGTGATATTGAAATACTCAACACCTCCAAGCCTATCCCATTCCAATTAGATGCAACCGACACCTCTGAAGAAGTTAGGTTGAAGTATCGCTACCTTGATTTGCGTCGAGATGAGATGCAAAAACGTCTACGCCTGAGATCCAAAGTAACGCATTACATGCGTGACTTTATGGACAGCCATGACTTTTTGGACATTGAAACGCCGTTCTTAACAAAAGCAACCCCGGAAGGCGCAAGAGATTACTTGGTTCCTTCAAGAACGCACGAAGGCAGCTTCTTTGCCTTGCCACAATCACCACAACTGTTTAAGCAGCTATTGATGATGTCAGGATTTGAGCGCTACTACCAAATCGTTAAATGCTTCAGAGATGAAGACTTACGCGCCGATCGTCAGCCTGAATTTACTCAACTGGATGTGGAAACTTCATTCATGAATGAAGGCGAAATTACTGACTTAATGGAAGAACTGATTCGTGGCCTTTTCAAAGAAACCATTGATGTCAGCCTACCTGATGAATTCCCAACCATCACTTTTAATGATGCCATGCGTCTGTACGGTGTTGATCGCCCCGATATGCGTATACCTTTACAAATGGTTGATCTAAACGAACTCATGCAATCGGTTGAGTTTAAAGTTTTCTCAGGCCCTGCAAGCAGTGAAGACGGCCGAGTAGCAGCTATGAGGGTGCCGGGTGGTGCAACGATTAGCCGCAAAAAAATTGACGACTACACCAAGTTTGTTAGTATTTATGGCGCCAAAGGTCTTGCTTATATTAAACTTAACGAAGACGGCCCAGCCTCGCCAATTATCAAATTCTTAGGCGATGAAGTAACTCAAAAAGTAATCGAACTCACAGGCGCACAAACCGGCGACATTATTTTCTTTGGTGCGGACAAGGCCAAAGTTGTTAACGAATCTTTAGGCAACCTCAGAGAAAAGCTAGCAAAAGACTTAAACCTATACGACAAAGAATGGGCGCCAATTTGGGTGCTTGATTTTCCAATGTTTGACGTTGCTGATGACGGCTCACTGAATGCCGTTCATCATCCGTTTACTGCGCCAAGCGTTGATGCAGAGACGCTTGTTAATAATCCTGGCAAAGCATTATCACGCGCCTACGACCTAGTTATCAACGGCTCCGAAGTGGGTGGTGGCTCAATTCGTATCCACCATAGTGATATGCAAAAAACCGTTCTCACACTTCTTGGTATTGATGACGAAGAGGCACGCGAGAAGTTTGGCTTCCTACTTGACGCTCTAGAATATGGCTGCCCGCCACACGGCGGCATGGCTTTTGGCCTAGATCGATTGGTGATGATTCTCGCTGGCGCAGACTCCATCAGAGAAGTGATCGCTTTTCCAAAAACACAAACTGCTGCATGCTTGTTGACCAGTGCACCAGCAAGCGTACCAAGAAAGCAACTTAGGGAGCTAAATATCAAAGTTAGTTTGCCGGAAAAATCATAAATGCAACTCAGAGATTCCATAAAAAAAGCCCTCAAGGATAATAACGCCCTATTGGTGGCACACTACTACGTCAGTGCTGATTTGCAAATACTGGCTGAAGAAACTGGCGGTGTTGTTTCTGACTCTCTTGAAATGGCCAGATTTGGTCAAAATTGTGACGCGGACACCATTGTTGTTGCTGGTGTTAAATTTATGGGTGAGACAGCTAAAATTCTATCACCCGAAAAACGTGTGTTGGTTTTGGACGATGCAGCCACTTGTTCGCTTGATCTTTCCTGCCCCATTGATGAATTCTCAGCATTTTGTGATGCACATCCTGATCATATTGTTGTGGTCTATGCCAATACCTCGGCAGAAGTTAAGGCGCGGGCTGACTGGGTGGTGACCTCTGGCAGCGCACTTAAAATTGTTAAGCACCTCCATGATGAAGGTAAAAATATTCTTTGGGCGCCAGATAAACACTTAGGTCACTACATTCAAACCCAAACAGGGGCTGAAATGTTGATGTGGGACGGCGCTTGTATTGTACATGAGGCGTTCAAAGCTGAAGGCCTTGAAAGATTGATACAAAAGCTTCCCGATGCAGTGGTCTTGGTTCATCCAGAATCACCCAAAGAAGTCATTGCACTGGCTGATGTTGTCGGCTCGACCACTGCACTGATTAACGCAGTAGCAACAATGGACGCCACAACTTTTATTGTTGCAACGGATAATGGCATTTTTCACAAAATGCGTGAAGTTGCACCAGGGAAAAAGCTAATCGAAGCCCCTACCATGGGCGAAGGTGCAGATTGTGAATCCTGCGCACATTGTCCCTGGATGGCAATGAACAGTCTTGAAAAATGCTTAAGCGTTTTAGAGACGGGCAATAACGAAATTATAATTAATGAGAGTGTTATTGAAAAAGCAAAATCCTCGATCCATCGATTACTCGAATTTACCCAATAAATACAGAAATGGAGAAATAAAGCAATGGCAGGACACAGTAAATGGCACAACATTCAGCATCGTAAAGGTGCGCAAGATGCCAAACGCGGAAAAATTTTTACTAAATTTATCAAGGAAATTGTCGTTGCCGCTAAAAGAGGTGGTGCTGTTCTGGAAAACAACCCATCTTTACGTGCCATTATAGATAAAGCACTCGCATCCAATATGAAGCGTGACACTATTGAAAATGCCGTGAAGCGTGGCTCAGGTGATCTGGATGGCGACAACTACGAAGAAGTTAGATACGAAGGCTACGGCCTTGGTGGCACCGCTATTATGGTGGACTGCCTAACCGACAACATAAACCGCACCGTTTCAGACGTTCGTCATGCATTTGCAAAACATGGTGGCAATCTAGGCACAGATGGTTCCGTTGCTTACATGTTTACCAAGCAAGGCTTTATTAGTTTTAGTGAAGGCGATGAAGACGCTATTATGGAAATTGCCATCGATGCTGGCGCGGAAGACGTGATTGTTAATGATGACGGTTCGATTGATGTTGTCACAACTGCTGAGGATTTTTTCACCATTAAGGATGCACTGGTTGAAAGTGGCTTAAATGTCACACACTCTCAAATTACCATGGAACCGGCTAATAGAGTTAATCTCAACCTTGAGGACGCTGAAAAATTCATGAAACTTATCGATCGATTGGAAGATTTAGACGACACCCAAGAGGTCTATCACAACGCTGAAATTTCTGATGAAGTAATGGAACAACTATGATTTCACTGCACTCGGGCATTCAAGCGCTCAGTAAGTTTAAAATAAATACTCTGCAAGAAAAACTCTCGGCATCATTATCTGGCATCACACTGTTAGGTGCAGAATTTACTCACTTTATCGATTCAAAAAACGGCCTTAGCTCCGAGCACATCGAGCAACTAAACAAACTACTGAATTACGCCCCTGCAGTTGACTATTCTAACTCTAATGACCATCTAACCATCACCCCAAGACAAGGTACCATTTCGCCTTGGTCTTCAAAAGCAAGTGACATTGCCCACCTTTGCGGCTTAAACGAACTCAATCGAGTGGAGCGTGGCATTACTTATCACTTTAATCAAGTCCTAAATGAAGACAGCACAAACAAAGTGCTAAGCATCATTATGGACAGGATGACCGAGTCTTTTCTTAAAGATGACGCTGACGCCCATTTACTTTTTGACGAATTAACCCCTAAAATCGCACAAAGTGTTGATATTATAAGTGGTGGCAGAGAAGCATTAGAGCAAGCAAATACCACACTTGGCTTGGCGCTGAGCGATGTTGAAATTGATTATTTAATTGAAAACTTTACCGCTCTTAATAGAAACCCAAAAGACATTGAATTAATGATGTTTGCTCAAGCAAACTCAGAGCACTGTCGTCACAAAATCTTTAATGCCGATTGGGTCATCGATGATGAGGTACAAGCTATTTCATTGTTTGGCATGATTCGCAACACATACAAAGCTCATCCACAGGGATTATTATCGGTTTATAGCGACAACTCTGCGGTGATGACGGGATACGAATCCGAGCGTTTCTTTGCCAATATAGACGGTGTTTACACTTCAAAAACCGAGCAAAAAGCAGTGTTGATGAAAGTTGAAACACACAACCACCCTACCGCAATTGCGCCAGATCCTGGTGCTGCAACTGGCTCTGGTGGTGAGATTAGAGACGAAGGTGCAACCGGTAGAGGTTCCAAACCAAAAGTTGGTTTGTGTGGCTTCTCTGTATCCAACCTCAAAATTCCAAACAGCAATCAGCCTTGGGAAGTGGACTACGGCAAACCAAAGCAAATTGTCTCAGCTCTCGACATTATGATCGATGGCCCTTTGGGCGCCGCTGCTTTTAACAACGAATTCGGCCGTCCTAATACTTGCGGCTACTTT
>JBBWVS010000081.1:0-22941 GCA_050256335.1 Gammaproteobacteria bacterium
TCTCTGGTTTTAATGTCTATCCGAATGAAGTGGAGGCTGTGGTTGCAGAGCATCCCGCCATATTGGAATGCGGCTGTGTCGGCGTTGAGAGTGAGAAGTCCCAGGAAGCTGTCAAAGTCTTTGCCGTGCTTCGTGAGGGGCAAAGTGTAACAGCAGAAGAGCTAATTGAATTTTGCCGTGAAAACCTCACCGCTTACAAAGTGCCAAAGCACGTTGAATTTATTGCCGAACTACCAAAAACCAATGTGGGTAAAGTTTTAAGAAGAGAGTTAAAAAACCTTTAGTAGTTTCTCTTGTCACCATTAGCGGTTGTTTAAAAGCCGCTAATGGTGCATTTTGTTACAACAATACAAGCGGCGCAAGCAAATACCACGCGAGTCCCAGTTTTTGTACAAAACCAAACTTGGTTCGATAGATAGATTTAATTTCTAGATAGCTCAGACAAACCTTGTTTCCCCAGCTTTCTACCCATGCCTGAAAGCTTATAACCGCCAAAAGGCAGCCCCAAATCAATTGTGCTGCCAATTCGCTTGAACATGAAGTGTTTGTTCTTACGACATCGTTCACAACCTATCTCACTCGCCCGATTTCATCTGGCGTACTTTGCTCGGTCGGTCGTGTGGTTAATCGCAACAAAACGCAATTCATTGTAGAATCGATTGCTTACGACTCTGAAGGTAACGAAGTAGGGCGAGGCAATGGCGTGTTTGTTCGTGGGAAGTTTTTATTGAGTGAGTCTCGTGGGTATTGAGAAAAATAAGTCGTCTTTTTCGATTTTTTAACTCATAAAACCCCTTTAACTCTTAGTTACCAAACTGAAGCGTTAAGCAACTCATCACTGGGGTAACCAAATGCATCTTCTAATACCTGTGCGGCTTCAAAGCAACAATCTTCCCCGTAACGCGGCCCACTGTGGGTAAAATCCTACGTCGCGAATTACGTAATCTTTAATATTTAACCCTATGACAAACACATCTCATGCACCAATAAAATCCTTTATCTATGTTGCTGTTGGTGCGTTCCTAATGACTCTGGCGGATTTGTTTATTAAAAAAGTGGCTGTATCTGGGGTGAGCATGGCCACTTTGTTCTTTTTTGGGGTGCCATCGGGCATGGCTGTGTTGCTTTTTATGGCAAGAGTAAGCGGTGGTATCAAGCATCATCTGGAACCAAAGCACCCCAAGACTTTATTGATTCGCTCTCTCCTATTGGCTTCCATGGCTGTTGTTGCGTTTAAGGGTTTTCAGTACAACCCTTATTCTCAACAAATTATGTTGCAACAGTTGGCACCAATTTTTACGATTATATTTTCAGTGGTCTTTCTCAAAGAGCAGATGAGCCGAGCGCTCTACTTTGTGGTCGTGTCTTGCGTTCTTGGTGCTTGGCTGATTATTGACCCAAGCTTTAATTCTGGCAGTATGTTTCTTTTACTAGCACTTGCTGCTGCGATTTTACAAGCTTCGGCGCATACCTACGTCGCGGCCCATCGCCATCATGCCACTGCACTAGGATTTACCTTTTATGCGATGACTTTTCTGGCATTGATTGGTGGTGTATTTTGGCTAACAATAGATCGCAGCGTGCCTAATTTAGAGGAATTGTTATGGATTCAGCTAACCACTTTATTTGCTTGTATTGGCATAGCAATGGTTGGACACGGCCTGCAGTCGGCTCGTCCTCATGTCGCTCAAGTTGGTGTGATGCTCTATATTCAAACGCCTGCTGCGATTCTTCTGGGCTGGATCGCTTTTGGTGAACAACCTGTCCTAAACTTGATAATTGGCGCTTGTTTGATTGTTGGCTCCGGGGTATTGTTTGCCTTAAGAGGTAAATCTATCAAACAAAGTGAATGATGAAAACAATTGCTACAGATGATATTCAAAGCGCTATTGGCTATCAAGGCGAACCCAGTCCGTGGTTTAAGATTGATCAGAGCCGAATAAATAGTTTTGCTGATGCCACATTGGATCATCAGTTTATTCACGTAAATCCAGAGAAGGCTAAAGAAACACCTTTTGGTGGCACGATCGCCCATGGTTTGTTGAGCTTGTCACTACTGCCATATTTCGCTGAGCATTTTGCTATAAAGATCGAAGGCGCAGAGATAGCGCTTAATTATGGTTTTGATAGGGTGCGATTCATCTCACCGGTGAAGGTGGGTAGTGAGGTGCGAGCGCTGAGTCGAATTGTGGATGTTTATGAGAAAAGCCCTGGGCAAGTCATTATAAAGTTTGACGTTACCATCGAAATAAAAGGTGAAGAAAAACCAGCGCTTGTTGTCGAGTGGCTGACAATGCAAGTCCTCAGCTAAAGTTGTGGCCTACGTGCGAAGTGGCTCTGGACTCTCTTGGGCTTGCAAAGCGATAAAGCCCTTTAAAATCATATATTGAGCGAAACAGTAAAAAACCATAATCAATGAACCTGCAAATGGAATTTCGTCAACGAATTTATTGTAACCGATAATGCTGTCGGATAAGATAAAGCTAAAGGCGCCAATGGTAGTATAAGTGAATGCATTAAAATTAACGCGACCCAACCTCCCTAGAGCCACAATCCCCATGCTAGCAACGATTGTTAGGTATAACAAAACCGGAATCCAAAGCACACCTAAGTTGGGCAGCATTAATGAATAAAGGCCAATAGAAAATAATACAACCACTCCCTGAAGGATTCGTATCGATCTATTAGGGCTATACCAAGAGCCTGCCGAGCGATAAAAGTAAACAATGTAGGCCCCTTGTGCGATAAAAAATGCACCTAATCCTCCGACAAAAAATAGCTCATTGATGCCCTGTCCCATGAGTAACACATCACCCAGAAAAGAATAAAGGAAGGCGACTAATAGCCAATTGTGGAACTCTTGATGAGTTAAGTATTTCATCAAATAATAAAGCGCTGAAGCCATAATCAAGGGCTTAGTGAGCACATTGAAAAGGTAATTCTGTGAGGTAAAGACACCTTGCTCAACAGGAATATTGAGTGCAATAATATTTACCGCACTCAGAGTAAAAAATACCCAAGTGAAAATCATCCAAGCTTTACTTTTTAACATATTGACTATATTACTGAATTTGAAGTATTTTTGGCTGGAATTTTTCAGCGTAATATGTGAATGTTTCAAAATATGGGCTAAATTGGATTCCTTATTAGAACGTGGTATGATGGCATTTAATTATTTGAATAAGTATGCACGACTTATGCAGTACGATTATAAAGAGAGAGAAGTTGTTAGGCAGCCTGAACGAGAGTTTGAGTTCGGTAAAGGCAAGATCAGCGCTTATTCTTGTGCTCTTTTAGGTTGTCTTAGTCTTATTTCAGTATTCGCTTACTTATACCCTTCTTACCTAACTACAACCGATATGCGCGCAGTTTATGATGGAGAGCAGCTGCAAACCGTTCTTAAGTATGTTATGTGGTCTGCGCTGTTCTTTGGCGCCTTAACTTTTGTTTTGAATGGCAGCAAGAAACTCGCTTTATTAGGTATCTTAACGACTTTAATTGCCTTTGCTTTGGGCGGTTATACCATTGGGGTGAATCCAGTTGAGCCCAAAGATTTGGCGATAGGGGTTGACTGGTTAGCGCTTAGTTTGTTGGCACACGTTTTAATATTTACCTCACTTGAAAAAATATTCCCAAAATATCGTAATCAGGCAATTTTGCGCGAGGAGTGGAAGCTAGATTTAGTGTATTTTGTGGTTAATCACCTACTTATCACAACCTTCATACTTCTCGGTAATTATGCACTTTATGGCTTTCAGTGGGCAATGAGTTTTTCTTTGCAACAATACATCCAATCTCTGCCATTTTTTGTTCAATTTGTTATTGCCGTTCTTATTGCTGACTTTGTTTTCTATTGGCAGCACAGGGTTTTTCACAAAGTAAAGATACTTTGGCCATTTCATGCGGTTCATCATTCTGTAGAGACAATGGATTGGCTTGCAGGCTCTAGAGCGCACATTGTCCATTCAATTATAGAAAGGGTGCTTGTGGTGACTGGCCTTCATTTGGTTGGCGTGGAGAAAGCAGTATTGGATGCTTATATTATTTTCTCCGCCATTCAGTCAATTACAAATCACAGTAACCTGGGTATTCCTTGGGGGCCAATCAAATATATTTTGGTGACGCCGCAATACCATCATTGGCATCATAGCTCAGAGAGGCCGGCATTAGATACGAATTTTGCCGCACACACAACTATATTTGATCGAATGTTTGGCTCTTATCATTTTCCAGAAGAGCACTGGCCCGCACATTACGGTACAACGAAAAGACTACCAAGAACGTTCTTTTCACAGCTAATCCATCCATTTAATGCCAATGGTTATGAGCTGAAGCCAAGACAAGTAAAAAAAGAAAAATTAGTCAAAATTGGTTTTTTTATTCATAATGTCAAGAAACAAGGGCAGACGACTGCGCAGATTCGCGGAGCTCTGGCTCTGATGGGTTGGCCTGCTGATGCAATCGATCAGGCTTTTGAGTTTGCTTCGAAAAACAAGCCCACGACCTAAGCAACGCACCCTATTAAGGTAAATTCTGGTTATATAATGACAGCATTGTTAATTGGAGTTGATTAGTGATTGAAATTATTCCTTTATTGTTTCTTGGTGCCTTTGCGGGTTTTGTTGCAGGCCTTCTGGGCGTTGGCGGCGGCTTGATTATGGTACCGGTATTACTCTATCTGTTGGCGCCTACAATCGATCAATCAGCATTGATGCACACAGCTATAGGTACAGCTTTGTCGGTGATTGTGTTTACCTCAATCTCCAGTGTGTATGCTCACCACAGGCATGGTTCTATTTTGTGGAGAAACTTTGCTAGATTGACACCTACAATACTATTGGGTGCCCTCAGTGGGGCTTTTGTAGCCAAGAGCATGAGCTTTGATTTTCTGAGAATATTTATCGCCTGTTTCGAGATTACTGCTGCTGGGGTGTTGTGGTTTGGCATCAGTGCGTCCGGCCATGCCGATAATTTAGCGCGCTGGGTTTGGATAATTGTTGGTTATATTATCGGTCTAGTTTCAGCGATTGTGGGTATTGGTGGCGGAACAATGACTACTCCTTTTTTGATTTATAATAACGTAGAAATTAGAAATGCAGTGGCGACTTCTGCAGCCGTTGGAATGCCGATTGCTATTGCGGGGAGTCTCGGTTTTATTATCGTCGGATTAAATGTTGATGGTGCTACAGGAGGTTTGGGTTTTATACACCTAAAAGCGTTTTTGAGTATTGTGGTTACAAGTGTATTATTTGCGCCGTTGGGTGCCAAAGTTACCCATAGTGTCGATAGTAAAAAACTTAAAAAAGGCTTTGCAATCTTTCTTGCATTCTTGGGTTTAACAGTCATCTTGTTTTAGTGCGTAAACTGTATAAATTCGCTTTTCTCTTAATACTTGCACCTTCTATCGCAAGCGCTTGGGGCGTGTACACCAAGCAAGTTGATGTCTTTGGTATTACTATCATTGCAACCGATTCAGTTGCTGATGAAAAGCTGTTGCATGCTGCAAATGTGATGGCGGCTTATCTTGATAATAATCAAGACGGCAAGGCGGACGACATTCGCGTTATTGATGCTATGGTGAGTCGTCATGCGTATTTATTTATGTCAGGTGGTGAGTTTGAACAACTGGTTGCCCCGTGGCCAAGTGAGGGTTTTCGCGAGGCTGAAGAATTTGGACAAAACTTATTTGCCGATGAAACTCGTCCTTACGGTTCTAACATTGAGTACGGTTTTGATGCAACCTTGGAAGAGGTGTTGCATCTAATCAGCCATGTTGGTTATGCCAATGTTTATCCAAAAAAATTTGGGGAGCAAGCTGGCAGCGAACTAACGAGTGCCATGGATAGTGCGAGAGGCGGGCGGTTTATGCAGGTGCCAAAGCATTATCCAGAAAATGCTTGGTACACTTATGATGATGACTCATGCAATTATAACTGCATGGCAACCGAATATTTTTATTGGGCTTTGACTTCGCTGTTGGGTGCACAATCTTATATTGGTAGGGAGGATGAGATTAAACACGAGTGGCGATTATCAAGTGCAAGCATGCTAAAGTCCACTGACAAGCCAATCTATCAACTATTATCCACGTTGCCGATTAAGACGATTCCAACAGGTAAATACGCAGGAAGCTTACTAACGATTAAATCTATTGATTAGTCGGCCTGCCAAGGCGGCAATAAATCGTGTTCGACTTCTAAGTGATCAAGGATGCGAGCAACGACAAAATTGACCAAATCATCTATCGATTTTGGTTTTTGATAAAAAGCAGGATTGGCATCAATAATCGACACACCGAGGCGTGCAAGCTTCAGCATGTTTTCTAGGTGAATGGCTGAGTAGGGAGTTTCTCTGGGCACTAGGATCAGTTTTTTGCCTTCTTTAATAACCACATCGGCTGCGCGGTGCATGAGATTATCGGCATGACCATGGGCGATCGCAGCTAAGGTGCTCATGGTGCAAGGGCAAACCACCATTGCTCGAGGCGGGTTGGAACCAGAAGCAACCGGCGCCGTCCATTGATTTTTTGAAAAGACTTGGAATTGACCTTCTTTGGCGCCAAAGTAATCGCATAGATTTTTCTCAATTTCAGCCGTACTGCTGCCGAGACGCAGGTCCGTTTCCATGCTAATGACGGTACTGCCTGCTTGGGAAATCATGATGTAGATTACATCTTCCGTGCGAATCAACTCACGAATAAGAGCGAGCGTGTAAGGCATACCGGAAGCGCCAGTCAGCGCAATTGCAATGGGTTTCATTTTTTCTCGGAAAAATTTAGTGCAGCAGAATTAATACAGTAGCGTTTGCCGGTAGGTGTTGGTCCATCGGGGAAAACATGACCTAGATGGGCATCACACCCAGCGCAGCGAACTTCGATTCTGACATAGCCTAGGGAGTCGTCTTCAATTTGCCTAATACAGCTGTTGTTGGCAAGCTCATAAAAGCTTGGCCAGCCACTGCCAGAGTCAAATTTTGTATCCGATTCAAACAACAAGGCATTGCAGCAAACGCAAAGGTAATCGCCTGTTTCATAGTGGCTGTTGTATCTACCAGTAAACGGCGGCTCGGTGCCGCACTCCTGGGTGATGTGGTAGGCCTCAGGGGTTAATTTATTCTTACTATCCATTCGTGTATTATAGGTTTCTACAAAAGTTAGAGTCATAAACATGGAAATATATTTAGTCGGTGGCGCTGTTCGAGATGCGTTGTTGGGTATTGCTGACACGAATACTGAAAATGATTACGTGGTTGTGGGTGCCTCCCCTGATGAAATGTTGTCTTTGGGGTATCAACAAGTTGGGAAGGAATTCCCTGTTTTTCTACACCCTAAAACCCACGAAGAATACGCACTAGCTCGCACTGAGCGCAAAGTGAGTGCTGGCTACACCGGTTTTGAATTTGATACGGATACTGCAGTTAGCCTTGAAGAAGATTTATCACGACGGGATTTGACTATAAATGCCATTGCTAAAGACACAGACGGCGATTTAATAGATCCCTACGGTGGTGCAAGTGATATTCAATCAAAAATACTCAAACATGTTTCTGAGGCCTTTAAAGAAGACCCGGTTAGAGTGCTAAGGGTTGCGCGTTTTACTTCGCGATTTTATCCTTTTGGTTTTTCGATTGCTGAGGAAACCAAGCAATTAATGAGTGAAATGGTCACCTCTGGTGAAGTTGATGCGCTTGTGCCGGAACGTGTTTTTAAGGAATTATCGTTATCTTTGTCCTACGACAAGCCCGCTGTATTTTTTGATGTGTTGCTGGAATGTGGTGCTTTTCAAAGGCTCTTCCCCATGCTTGATGCGACAAAAGGCGGTATCTTGCATATTGCCGATATACAAAATACCAGTGAGGCCGTGCGTTTTGCACTGTGGCTTTATCAACAAGATCTTGTTGCTGTTAAAAGTCTTTGCTCTCACCTGAAATGCCCTAAAGAGTATCAACAATTGGCGGAACTCAGTACCGAGTGGTATCCAGTGGCAAAAATCTTACTTGATCAGCCTGCGGATGCCGTCTTAAGTTTTATTCTTGGCGCGGATGCGTTGCGCCGACAGCAACGTTTTGGGCAACTATTAGAAGTGTTTGATTGTTTAGGAATCAATACATACCCAATTCAGCAATTGGTTGGTGTGTTAAAACAAATTGATGTCTCAAAGCTTGATAAAACGCAAATTGTTAAAGAATTGGCTTGCGAGCGACTAACCGTGACCCAGCGTTTTCTCGACTCGACACAGTAAGTCGTAGTCGCAATAATTACAAGCATTTTTTTCAGGCAAAACGTCCGCCACACCTTGCTGGAAGCTCAAACTTGCTTTGCTTAGTGTTTCTCGCCAAGTATTCAGTTGCTCATCCCAATCCGGCATTTTTGTTTGTGCTTGTTTGCTACTAGGGAGTATTTCCCTGTCTCTGGCAACGGTTTTAAAAACACACTCACTGGCATTGATTTGCGCAAAAGCAACGCCATTGACTTCATTACTGATCGCGTAGATTGGTAGCTGTGCTTGCTCAATCACCTCTCCAGTGATTTGACTGAGTGCACTTTGGCCAGTTTTGTAATCGATAATAAGTCTGTCGCCATTCGCTAGTTGGTCCATGCGATCGAGCTTGGTGGTGAAACTCAAACCCTCAATACACACGTCAACAACGGACTCTGTTGCGACAACTTCGAAGTCTAACCTTTGTTTTTCTAAGGCTAAGTACTGTTTGATGACGCGGGCAATACGATCTTTCTCTATTACTTGGTAGTTTTGCTCGATAGCGCCGATGGCGCTCATTGTGTGAAATTCAATAAGTCGATTTATGGATTCGTCGGAAAGCTCTTTAAGGGCCTTTGCAGTTGAAATCTCCGTAAAAAGCGTCTCTAGGATTTTATGAATCAGCACGCCTTGTTCAGCTCTGTCAAAGCCTAGGTGATCCGATTCAAATTCTTGGATTTTTAAGCGTCTAACGAAGCCTTTGAAGGAGCAGCTCATTTGATCTTGCAGTGTTTGCACGCCTTGTTTGATTGTGCTGTTTTTTAGTCGTGGTGCGCAGGCGTCTTTAACAGTAATCAGTGCTAGATTTTGTGGTGTTATTACTGCATTTTCGGTACAAGGCTCAAAGTCTAAAAGTGGCGTGGCAATTTGCTCTCGTCCATCGTTTGTTTCGGCAAAACTGAAGTTGATATTACCACTTAGCCCCTTGAGTTCATTGAGGGTACTGATGGCATTTGTTTGGATGAGGTCAAATGTTGAGCTAGGTAAATGGAACTCACGACAAACATTAGCGGGAATGAATAATGGAAATTTAACAACACCTGGAAGGAAATCACTTGTCATGTTCGATGCCCACACCGCATCAAAATGCAGCCCTTCTGCTTCAAGTGCGCCCAAAATGTGAATGTTAGCGTCGCCAGACTGGGGTTGAAAAATCACTGCATCAAAATGCCTTCTGAGTAAGTCAATGCATTCTTCGAAAGTCATTTGGCGTTTGAATACTGGGTTTTGGTTGAGAATTAAACTCTCGTTTTGAAATTTCTCAAATAATTGATATTCACCACTACTGAGCGCTCTATCCGACCCGAAGGCCCAAATGTCAAGCAGTTGATAAAGACTCTGAAGCCAGTCCTCAGAAGAGGCGCGCTGCTTGCTTTTTATCTGACTAATGCTTAGTATTTGCTCTTTTAATATCGGGCAATCGGCCATTAGTGCTATTAATCGTTTGGTGCTAAAACTACTTTTACCGCGACCCAATAGCCGGTTTATCAATAAGCTACGGTTGTTGGCCTCGATATTGGCGCCTTTGATGTAGGGCGAGGGGATCACTTGACAAAGGCTGTCAAGTTCGACACTACCTCTCATTATTTCATTTGATAGGCCGATGACTTTGAACAGATGACGAATTAAAGGGTATTGTGAAAGTGAATTACCCAGTGAGATGTTAAATGGCTTTTGCTGAGTTTCTGTTGCATGACAATCAAAGACTTCATCAAAAATTGAAGACACTTTGTGTTGTAATTCGCCTAAATTTGGAATAACAACAGCAATTTGATGCAGTGGATTGCTACTACTTTTCTCCCTAGACCATTCAGCAATGCATTGTAATTCTGCTTCAATGGTGGGATAGCTGATGGCCTTACAAACTTCATTAGCTTGCGCTGCTTTCAGTTCTTGGCTTTGCAGGAGATTAAACAGTTTGCTTTGCTCTGGCGTGGGCTTTTTAATCCCATAATGATAATAATTGCCCGCCGATATTAACCCTTCAAGGGCTCGGCTGATTTCTAAGAATAGGTCGGATGAATCAATAAATTGAGATTGTTTTTTTACTTGAGAAAGCTTGTCGATCCAGTTGACAAATAAAGAGCCTAGAGAGCTGTGATAATTGATAATTTTTTCTTTTGAAATAAAGTGTGTTTTCATCAAGCGGTAACACTTTATTGCTTCATCTGTAACGGCGCTTGGGTTTTGCACCGCGCTATCATTGATGAATTCGCTAAACAGTAATCTAAACTCGTAATCTGAAAGTAAACGAAGCGACTCTTGAGGATTGAGCTGAGACCAAGTCTTTTTAAGAAAGGCGGAATACGAGTATATCTTGGGCATTTTGATTGCCCCGAATTGCTCGATAATTGTACGTTTAAAGGCTAGTGCTTGGCGATTATTGGCAACAATGATTGTGTCATTAGCTTGAATGTTTGAGAGGTCAAGCTTAACTCTCATTCCTAGTTCTCATTGTTGTATTCGAACAATCTATCAAGGTGTTGCCATATCTCCTCTAGTCCGGTTTTCTTTAGCGCTGAGAACAGTTGCACAGTGACATTAGGCAGGTCGTTAAGTGCTTTTTGCACGCTAAGTTGGGTGTTGCTTGCGGCGCCTTTTTTCAGTTTATCCGATTTGGTGAGGATGATATGTGTGGGCACTTCATTGGAAACACACCATTCCAGCATCATCTCATCGTAAGGTTTCAGGGGATGACGACAGTCCATAACTAAAATTGCCCCCCTTAAGCATTCACGCTTTTTAAAGTATTCGCTCATGTCTTTATGCCATTTTTCTTTAATTTTGTGAGGCACTTTGGCGTAGCCATAGCCAGGCAAATCGACCAAACGACGGTCTTCATCAAGTTCAAAGAACACTAAATGCTGTGTGCGCCCTGGTGTGCGTGAGACTTTTGCTAATTTTTTTTGACCGGTTAGTGCGTTAATGGCGCTTGATTTTCCGGCATTGGAGCGGCCGGCAAAAATCACTTCATAACCCTTATCTTCTGGGCAATTTTTGAGCGAAGGACAAGATAAGATAAATTTGGCTTGTCGGTATGGATTAGACATAAGTGAGGCGTTGACTCGAGTAAAGATATTATAGAGCTTTCCCTTCAAACAAATGCGCAAGTATTTGCCGTGAAAACGACGTTAATTTTCGTATTATGTAGAATTTATTGCGGAAAATGTATAGCTACAGCACCCACCACAAGTAACATGTTTTTTACAAGAATAAGGAATTTATGGATAACGAAATTTATTTGAAGCGTGAGTATAAGGCGTTTTCGCCAAAGGACGATTTGTCAGAACCCTTGAGTCTATATCAAGCCAATGTGCATCAGGATTGGATCGATTATAACGGCCATATGAGTGAGTCGTTTTATCTCTATGCTTTTGGCGACGCTTCCGATGCACTTTTTCGCTACATTGGAATTGACGAAGCCTATCGACAAAGCGGACAATCGTTTTATACCGTTGAAACACATATTAACTATTATCAAGAAGCATCGAAGGGCGAACCACTACACTTCACTACGCAGCTGCTTGGGCTTGACGCCAAACGCTTACATTTCTTTCATCAAATGTTTCATGGTGAATCGAATGAATTACTGGCAACGACTGAGCAAATGTTATTGCATGTTGATATGAACGCGGCAAAGGCCAGCGCTATCGATGCGCCTGTTTTTAGCGTTCTTGAAAGTATCTGGAATGAGCATCAGAAACTATCACCACCTAAACAACAAGGGCGAGTGATGCATATTTCAAACAAAAAATAAGCCCGATATAACGGAATCAAATTTAGGAGAATTTTATGGATTTTGGTCTTTCAAATGAACAGCAGATGATTATTGACTCTGTTCGTAGTTTTGTTGAGCAAGAGTTGTATCCACATGAGTCGGAGGTTGAAAAAACCAATCGAATCGATGATTCTGTAGTGGAGAAGATTAAGAAAAAAGCCATTGAGTTAGGTCTCTATGCGGCTAATATGCCAGAAGAGTTTGGCGGTGGCGGCCTGGATTCACTAACGCTTTGTTTAATGGAAAAAGAGCTGGGTAGGGCTAACTTTGGTTTGCAATACATTGTTGCCCGACCTAGTAATATTCTATTGGCTTGTAAAGACGAGCAAATAGAGCGTTATTTATTGCCAACTATTCGCGGTGAAAAAGTTGATTGTTTGGCGATGACTGAGCCTAATGCCGGCTCTGATGTGCGCTCAATGCAGTGCAAGGCCGAGCGTGACGGCGATCACTTTGTCATCAATGGCTCTAAGCATTTTATTAGTCACGCCGATATGGCGGATTATGTGATTTTATTTGCCGCCTCGGGTGTAGAAGATACGCCGCGTGGACCAAAGAAAAAAATCACCAGTTTTTTAGTCGATATGGGTACGCCGGGTTTTACCGTGGAGCCTGGGTATAACAGTGTCTCCCATAGAGGTTATCATAATTTCATTTTAAATTTTGATAATTGCCGCATCCACGAATCGCAAATGCTGGGTGAAGAACATCACGGTTTTGATGTTGCTAACGAGTGGCTAGGCGCGACGCGCCTATCCGTGGCAGCCATGTGTCTTGGACGAGCGGAAAGAGCGCTTGAAATAGCGATTGAGTGGGCTGCAACGCGTGAACAATTTGGTCAACCTGTGGGTAAGTTTCAAGGAGTTTCCTTTAAATTGGCTGATATGGCGATGGAATTGCAAGCTGCTGAATTATTAACACTCCGAGCGGCGTGGAATGACATCCAGGGTAATATGAGTAACAGTGACGCGGCAATGGCAAAGCTTAAGGCCAGCGAAATGTTGGCTATGGTTTCAGACGAAGCGATACAAATTTTAGGTGGTATGGGGTTGATGGATGACATGCCGTTGGAGCGAATTTGGCGTGATCATAGAGTTGAGCGCATTTGGGATGGCACTAGTGAAATCCAGCGCCATATTATTTCTAGAGCTCTATTGCGACCGTACGAATCCTAGTTTAGATGAGTCAAGCCAACCTTAAACGTTTAATTTCGCCCAAGACAATTGCTGTTTTTGGATCTCGCGGCGCTGATTGCGCTATTCGAGAGACTCGGAAAATGGGTTTTAAAGGTGAAATTTGGGCGGTACATCCTCATAGGGAGACGTTAGAAGGACTTGATTGTTATAAAAGTGTTCAAGACTTACCAGGTGTTCCGGATGCGGCTTTTGTTGCCGTTAACGCGGATGTAGCGATTGAGATTATCGCCCACCTAAGCGCTATTGGTGCAGGGGGCGCGGTGATGTATGCCTCAGGTTTCGGTGAAGTTGGCGAAGCGGGGGATGCTAGAAGCCGTAAGCTTGTTGAAGTTGCTGGCGATATGCCAATCGTTGGCCCGAACTGTTATGGCTTTATCAACAATCTAGATAATGTTGCCTTATGGCCCGATCTTCATGGGTGTTCCGCTGTCGATAAAGGCGTGGCTATTATTACCCAAAGCGGTAATATCGGCCTTAATATGACAATGCAATCCATTGGGCTAGATATTGCCTATATGTTTACCTTAGGTAACCAAGTGGATACTGATATAGCGGACGTGATGGTTGCCATGCTCGATGATTCACGGGTAACGGCAATCGGCCTTCATATTGAGGGCATCAAAGACATTAAAGCATTTGATGCTGTTGCTAGGCTCGCTTTAAAACAAAAAATTCCAATCGTGGCGATAAAAAGTGGGCGAACAGAAGTGTCGGCAAAAATTGCTCTCAGCCACACCAGCTCTTTGACAGGCGCAGACCAGCTTTTTGATGTTTATTTTAAGCGTCTTGGCATTGCAAGAGTCAATACCGTGCCTGAATTTCTTGAAACTTTGAAACTGCTGAGTATTATTGGCCCACTCGATCATAATGGCGTTGCTTCTATGAGTTGCTCTGGTGGCGAGGCCGGAATGATGGCGGATTTAATAGAAGGTCTTGACGTTTGTTTTCCAAGTCTTGAGAGTTCACACAAGGCATCGATCCAGAGTACTTTGAATGATTATGTTGAGGTCAGTAATCCGCTGGATTACCATACCTTTGTTTGGGGTGATCGAGTGCAAACGACTGCATGTTTTTCGGCAATGATGCAGGGAAATTTTGCCGCAACGATGCTATTATTGGATTGGCCAAAAACAGATGAAGTCAATCAACGGGATTGGGATACGACAATGTTGGCGCTAGCTGACGCAATGCAAGTAACGGCAAATAAGGGCATCGTACTCTCCTCAATTTCAAATTGCATGCCACAACGAATTATCGATAAATGCTTGAAATATAATATTGCGCCGATGATTGGCTTAGACACTTGCCTGAAAGCACTTCACCACGCTTATCGATGCGCTGTAGCATTTGCAAAAGAGCCATTAGCGCCAATTCAAATTCTCAATAACGACAGCGGTCGGTTGTTCAATGAAGTGGTATTAAATGAATTTAACGGCAAGAAAAAACTCTCCGAAGCTGGCTTAAAAACTCCTGATGGGCGCAGTGTTACTAGTGTATCTGGCGCGATAGAGGCAGCTGAGAATTTAGGTTATCCTATTACTGCGAAAGTGCTTAGTGAAAACATAAGCCATAAAAGTGAACACAATGGTGTTAGGTTGAATATTGCTGATAAAAAGGCATTGGTGCAAGCCGCCGGTGAATTGCTCGAGATTGAGCCTACTCTACTAATCGAGACAATGGTTCAAGATGCAGTGGCGGAGCTTATTATTGGGGTAAACACAGATCCATTATTTGGCAATTATTTGCTTCTAGGCGGCGGCGGTGTACTGGTTGAGTTGCTCGATGATAGCACACCCTTGTTAATGCCAGTTAGCAGAGAAGATGTGGCGAAAGCGTTGTCACACTTAAAGATTTACCCACTACTTGAGGGGTATCGAGGCAGTGTTGCTGGCGATATCGAGGCAGTTATTGACAGCGTGATGGCGGTTGTGGATTTTATTGAAACGCACGAAGTGCTAGAGCTGGATATTAACCCATTGTTGGTTCTTAATAAAGAAAAAGGTGCGGTTGCAGTAGACGCTCTGGTTAAACTAAGGCAGTAAGTTTTTTTTTGAATATTAATTAAATTAATCATATGAGTCAGTCTGTTATTTGTGAAGTGTTTGATGAGGTGTTACTTATCACTCTTGATCGTCCAAAGGCGAATGCAATCGATGCAAAAACCAGCCATGAATTGGGCGATGCATTTATCTCTTTTAGAGATAATCCTAATCTGAGAGTGGCGATTATTATGGGTGCTGGTGAGCGATTTTTCTCAGCGGGTTGGGATTTAAAAGCTGCTGCAGAGGGTGAAGAAGTTGATGCTGACTTTGGTCCAGGTGGTTTTGCCGGACTTACTGAACTTTGGGATTTAGATAAGCCTGTTATAGCGGCGGTGAATGGCATGGCAGTGGGCGGCGGCTTTGAGTTAGCGCTTGCGGCCGATCTTATTATTGCCTCAGATAACGCCGCTTTTTTTGTACCCGAAGCAACACTTGGCATTATTCCTGATGCCGGCGGAGTATTAAGATTGCCGCAGCGACTCCCAAAAGCAATTGCTATGGATCTTCTTATGACGGGAAGACGGATGGAGCTTGACGAGGCGATGCATTATGGCTTGGTCAATAGGCGTACTTCATTGCAGAATTTAAAAACCCATGCCATTGAGTGGGCCCATGAGGTTGCTCAATCTGCACCACTGGCACTGGCGTCTATAAAAGCAGTGATGAGAGAAACCGAAAACTTAAAGCTAGAAGACGCTTACAAATTAATGCGCTCAGACAAGATTGAAGTGTATCAACAAATGCTAAGGTCTGAAGATGCTGAGGAAGGTCCACTCGCTTTTAGTGAGAAGCGTGTGCCGGAGTGGAAGGGGCGATAAAGACACAGTTTGCTTTGCAATAAGCTAAAATAAAATTTTAGATTGTATTTTTTCTATCGTTTAATTGAGTGAACATGATTAACAAATTATCACTGGTTTTGTTGTCTGGCATTGTCGTGCTATTTTCGCTTAGCTCAATGTCTGAGGAGAGTGTTAGCGAAGGCGAAATTATGTTTGAAGCGCTTGGTTGTTCGGGTTGTCATGGCCGAGGAGGGTTATCAACCGATGAAAGATACCCAGTCTTAGCCGGCAGGGATGCAGATTGGATAGTGCAGCAATTGGAAGACTTTCAGCTGGGTAAACGCGTTAACCCGATGATGAATGCAATGGCGCCAATGGCCGAAGGTTTTGAGCGAGTTATTGCTGATTATTTGGCTTCACAGGAGCCACCTGATGGCTCTTGCCATAACCCTGAGATCAACACCTGCCAATAGGTCTGGACACTCGCGTATAATGCTGAGAAATTTTTTTGGAGAGTTACAATGAAAAAAACCATTCTTTTACTATCACTTATTTTGTCGACTTTTTCTTCTTTTGGTTTAGCGGCAGGCAATGTTGAAACTGGAAAAGACTTGTCGGCTATGTGTGCCGGCTGTCACGGTGCCGATGGTAATAGCATGATGTCTAATTTTCCTAAATTGGCTGGCCAGGGTGAAGGTTACTTGTTTAAACAACTTCAAGATTTCAAATCTGGTGCCCGTCAAGACGGTGCAATGGCTGGTGTTACCGCTATGCTTAGTGAGCAAGATATGTTGAATTTGGCGGCTTATTTTGCCTCGCAAACCATTACAGAAAATACCGCCAAAGCGGAAGCTGCAGTTATTGAAATTGCTCGTAAGATCTACTTAGGTGGAAAAAAAGACACAGGTACAGCAGCTTGTATCGGCTGTCACGGTCCTAAGGGAAAAGGTATTCCGAGTGCAAGGTTCCCTGCAATCTCAGGCCAGCATGCTGACTATACAGCTAAGCAGTTGAAAGCATTCCGTCAATTTGCGCTGAATCTACAAACAGGTGAAAATAAGCCTGAAAGAACCAACGATTATGAGGGCATGATGAGAAGTGTTGCCAAGGGCTTAACAACGATTGAAATTGACGCTTTAGCACAGTATATCGCAGGGCTGCACTAATTCATTATTCGACGCTCTTAGGCGTCAAGTAGTAATAAAAGGCAGTGTTAACTGCCTTTTTTATTGCCTATCAAATCATGTATAATCTTTTGTTTTTTAGCGCAAGTTACGGACGCAATACATGAAGACTTCATTAAACACATTAGAAGGATTAAAAAGATCTCTTACGGTTCAATTACCAATCGATTCTTTCAACGAGAAAAAAGATAAAATTATTAATAATCTTAGTAAGAACGCCAAAATTGACGGCTTCAGAAAAGGCAAGATCCCAGTTGCAATCCTGCGTCAACGTTTTGGTGCAAATGCCAGTTCAGATGCGACCAATGAAATGGTTAGTGACTCTTTAGAAAATGCCCTAAAAGATGCTGATGTTATGCCTGCAGCGCAACCGGCACTTACAAAAGTTGATTTAGATGACAAGAAAACTTTTAGCTACACAATCGAATTTGAAGTATTTCCAGAAATAAATGTTGCCCCGTTAGCGGATTTATCTATTGATCAAATTGGTGCCGAGGTTTCTTCTGAGGATGAAAAAAGAGCTTTGCAGGAATTACAAGATAGAGCGACAGAATATAAATCTGTAAAAAGAAAATCAAAAGAAGGCGATCGTTTGATCGTTGATTTTGAGGGTATGGTTGACGGCGAAGCTTTTGAAGGTGGTGCAGCAGAAAGCTTTGAAATTATTCTAGGTCGCGGTGCGATGATTGACGGCTTTGAGGCTGGCTTAATAGATGTTACTGCTACTAGCGAACTTAAAATCAACGCAACTTTTCCTAAGGAGTACTCAGTGGCAGAGTTATCTGGAAAAACGGCAGTGTTTAAGGTTAAAGTTATTGAAGTAGGCTCAGCTAAAGAGGTAAAGCTGGACGATTCTCTCGCTAAGCATTTCGGTGAAAAGAATTTTGATTCAATGAAAACTCGCGTGATGGCACAGATGAAAACGGAGCTCGAGTCACGCTTAATGCAACAGAACAAGGACGTCGTGTTCACCGCACTTCTCGAGGCTAACGAGTTTGATGTGCCACAAGGAAGTGTTGATGCAGAAGCGAGTAAACTTCAAAGTGATATGGCGAGCAGAATGGAGCAGCAAGGCGTTCCAACTAAAGGCAATCTACCTGAAGGTTTGTTTCAAGAAGAGGCAACACGTCGCGTGAAATTGGGTTTATTGGTGAATAAGATTGCTGATGATAATGAAATTACGCCCGACAAAGAATTGGTTAGTGCTAAACTTCAACTTATGGCGAGTTCGTATGGCGAAAATGCACAGCAAATGCTTGATTGGTATAATGCCGACCCGCAAAGAATTTCAGGTATTGAGTCTGTTGTACAAGAGGAAATGGTTGTTACTTTAATTTGTGAGCAGGCAAAAGTTAACGTAACCAAGAAAAAGTTTTTAGATATTATGTCACCACAACAATAAATTATGTCTATCCAAAACTTACATCAAATTCCAATGGTGATCGAGAGCTCTGGTCGAGGCGAGAGAGCTTATGATATTTATTCACGATTACTTAAAGAGCGTGTTGTTTTTTTGGTTGGACCTGTTGAAGATTACAGCGCTAATGTCATTGTCGCCCAGTTATTGTATTTAGAATCTGAAAATCCAGATAAAGACATTCATTTATACATTAATTCACCAGGTGGCTCTGTTTCTTCTGGTTTGGCGATTTACGATACCATGCAATTCATCAAGCCAGATGTTTCAACGCTTTGCATTGGCCAAGCGGCAAGTATGGGCGCATTGCTTCTTAGTGCCGGTGCTAAAGATAAGCGTTTTGCTTTGCCACACGCTCGCTGTATGATTCACCAGCCTTTGGGTGGTTTTTCTGGCCAAGCAAGTGATATCGAAATCCATGCTCAAGAAATCCTCAAAGTTAGAGACAAGTTAAATAATATTCTTAAAATTCATACTGGCCAGAGCTTAAAAACTATTCAAAAAGATACCGATAGGGATAATTTTATGTCGGCAAGCGAGTCAGCAAAATACGGTTTGATTGACAAAGTACTGACTAAGCGCTAAGCTTACATTACTTATATTAAAGCCTCTACCATGTCACAAAATACACAAGATCTTCATTGCTCGTTTTGCTCTAAGCACAAAGACGAAGTCAATCGTCTTATCGCTGGCCCAGGGGTCTATATTTGCGATGAGTGTATTGAGTCGTGCTATGAACTTATTCAAGAGCAAACTCTCAAAGAGACAGAGACAGACCATCACGATTGGAATTACACACCAAAACAACTTTTTGGCTTTTTGAATGAATATGTAATCGGGCAAACCCATGCAAAAAAAGTGCTGTCTGTTGCGGTTTATAACCATTACAAACGCCTGAAGACTGACTATATTTCCAATGAAGTTGAGCTGGACAAGTCTAACATCCTATTAATTGGCCCAACCGGTTGCGGTAAGACGTTATTGGCACAAACCTTAGCGCGCTTTCTTGATGTACCATTTGCAGTTGCCGATGCAACTACTTTGACCGAGGCGGGCTATGTTGGTGATGATGTGGAAAACGTCATTAAAAGCCTGCTAGCGAAATGCGATTTTGATCCAGTTAGAGCCGAGCAAGGCATCATTTTTATCGATGAAATCGATAAAATCTCTCGCCGCTCAGATTCGCCGTCGATTACCCGTGATGTGTCTGGCGAGGGCGTGCAACAAGCAATGTTAAAGTTGATTGAAGGCACGATTGCTTCTGTACCACCACAAGGTGGTAGAAAGCATCCGAATCAAGAGACCATTGATGTTGATACTTCAAAAATTCTATTTATTTGCGGCGGCGCTTTTGATGGTCTTGAAAAAGTGATTGACCGCCGTGTCGAAAAAGCAACCGGCATTGGTTTTTCGGCTGACGTGCAAGACGAGAAAAGTAAAAAAACATTGACAGAGCTTTTCTCTCTTTTGGAGCCAGAGGATTTAATTAAGTTTGGTCTGATTCCAGAGTTAGTGGGTCGTTTGGCAGTGCATACCTCTCTCAGCGAGTTGGATGAAGATGCTTTGATTGAAATTCTCACCAAGCCAAAAAATTCTGTTATTAAACAATTTCAAGAAGTGTTTGCGATGGAAGGAGTGAAGCTGACTTTTAGAAAAGCAGCACTTTCGGCTATTGCAAAGCGTGCCATTAAGAGAAAAACAGGCGCCAGAGGCTTGCGTGCTATTTTAGAGGGCTTGTTGTTAGATACGATGTATGAAATGCCATCGATGACCAGCGCGAAAGAAGTCATTATTGACAAGGCCGTGGTTGAAGGTAAAAAACAACCTGTTGTTTTGCATATGAGCGAACAACAGTCTGATTCTGTACGTAAGGCCAGTTGATTATCAAGCTGCCTTTTCTTTTACTTAGATAATAATGGCGACGGAGTTATTCGATCGGCAAAAGGACGCAGTTGGTCAAGGCGAGCGGACGATACTTGTTTATATTGAACTGAGCAGTAACAGACACATCGCCAACGGCGTTGAAGAATTTGGGCAACTCGCAGTATCCTCCGGCCTTAATATTATCCAAACCCTCATAGTCAAGCGCAGCTTTGCTTCAGCGAAATTCTTTATTGGTAAAGGCAAAGTCGAAGAGTTGAGCGAACTTGTCAGCGACAACGAAATTGATTTGGTGATTTTCTCACCCGAACTCTCTCCTTCGCAAGAACGCAATTTAGAAAAATCACTGCAATGTCAAGTGATGGATAGAACAGGCCTTATTTTGGATATTTTCTCCCTTAGGGCGCGTTCATTTGAAGGTAAGTTGCAAGTGGAGTTGGCACAGTTAAGACACCTCTCCACACGTCTTGTGCGAGGCTGGACTCACTTGGAGAGGCAAAAAGGCGGTATCGGACTGCGTGGCCCTGGTGAGACACAACTAGAGACGGATAGACGACTCATTGGACAGCGTATTAAATACCTGAATAAGCGTTTAGAGAAGGTTGATAAACAGCGCGAATTAGGGCGCAAGTCGAGAACGAAAAATGACTTACCCATGATTGCTCTTGCGGGGTATACCAAT
The DNA here is from genome assembly GCA_050256335.1 of Gammaproteobacteria bacterium. Lineage (GTDB taxonomy): Bacteria > Pseudomonadota > Gammaproteobacteria > PS1 > Pseudothioglobaceae > Pseudothioglobus. Next base: position 21,218 of record JBBWVS010000081.1, read on the forward strand.
GCTGGAAAATCCACTTTGTTTAACCAGCTAACCAAGGCCGAGGTTTATGCTGATGACAAGTTATTTGCCACCCTAGACTCAACCATTCGTCGAGTGATTTTACCGGCCTCAGGGGAGGCTGTGATTGCTGATACAGTTGGTTTTATTCAAGATTTACCTCATGATTTGGTTTCTGCCTTTAAATCTACCCTTGAAGAAACCAGTCAAGCCAACGTGCTGCTGCATGTGGTCGATGCTGCCGATATACACAATCGCGATAAGATTGAGCAAGTTGAAGACATTATTAAGCAAATTGATGCCGACAAGATTCCGAGTATCATTGTTATGAACAAGATTGATGCTGTTGAAGGTTGCGAGCCAAGAATCGATGTTGACAATGAAGGAAATGCAGTAAGGGTATGGCTTTCAGCGCATACTGGCGAGGGTATTGATTTGCTTTATCGGGCGTTAGCACAACGCCTAAGTGGTATGATGACCCATGCTAGCATCCAATTAGAAGTTCAGTCGGCCTATATTCGCAGTGAAATACACAATGTTGGTTTTATTCATGAAGAAAAAATGAATGAATTTGGGCAGTGGCTACTTGAAATTAACGTCACACGACACTATCTAAAGAGATTATTAGATAAGCAAGGCGTTTCACTACTATGGGAACAGAAGACACCACAAAGTCAATTGATTTAGAAAAGCAGTCAGTGCCATTGTTGCCACTGAGAGATGTCGTTGTTTTTCCGCATACCGTCATCCCACTTTTCATTGGCAGAAAGTCATCTGTTAATGCGATTACCCAAGCGATGGAGTCAGACAAGCACGTTTTCTTAGTCACTCAAAAAGATGAGTCAATCGAGGAGCCGAGTAATGAAGATCTTCATAGAATCGGTACACTGGCCACTATTTTGCAATTGCTGAAACTACCTGACGGCACGATCAAGGTGTTGGTTGAAGGTGTTAAGCGCGCTAAAATTGAAGAATTTATCGAGGTTGATGAGTATACTGAAGTTCGTTTGAGTGATTGCAACCTGGCTGTTGAAGACGGTACAGAAATCAAAGCGATGATGCGACTCGCTCTAGATAAGTTTGAAAACTACATCAAGCTTAGTAAAAAAATCCCTGAAGAAGTTTACAAAGTCCTTAAAGAGATTACTGATGCTGAGCGTTTTAGTGATGTCATCATCGCAAATCTGAATTTAAAGATTGAAGAAAAACAAACGCTACTTGAGGGCACGCTTGCAAAAAATAGGCTGGAAAAAATCCTAGCAATTTTGGAAGGTGAGTTAGACGTTTTAGGTGCTGAGCAGAAAATTCAGTCTCGAGTGCGTAAGCAAATGGAGTCTAATCAAAGGGACTATTATTTGAATGAACAAATGAAGTCCATTCAAAAAGAATTAGGCACACTTGATGACGAGACTGAACTTGAGGAATTACAGCTTAGTATTAACAAAGCTAAAATGCCAAAAGAGGCTAAAACCAAAGCGCAAAGTGAACTGAATAAGTTACAACGTATGTCATCACAATCTTCTGATGCCTCCATCATCAGAACGTATATTGAAAACCTTTGCACTGTGCCTTGGAGCAAAAAAACACGTATTAACCAAGACCTTAAGAAAGCACAGAAAATACTGGATGGTGACCACTATGGTTTAAATAAAGTTAAGGAGCGCATCTTAGAACATTTAGCGGTGCAAACTCGTGTTACCCATAATAAAGCTAATATTCTTTGTTTG
>JBBWVS010000082.1:0-12016 GCA_050256335.1 Gammaproteobacteria bacterium
ACGCGTGAGATTTCATTCATGATGCGATTGGAAACGTGATCTAAGAAATCGTATGGCAGTCGCGCCCAGCGAGCAGTCATAAAGTCAACCGTCTCAACAGCTCGAAGTGCAATCACATAATCGTATCGACGCTCGTCGCCAGTAACGCCAACCGACTTTACCGGCAAGAAAACGGCAAAGGCTTGATTGACTTGATTGTATAAATCGTGTGCATGAAGCTCTTCCATAAAAATATGGTCGGCTTGGCGAAGAATTTCGGCATACTCCTCTTTTACCTGTCCAAGAATCCTGACACCTAAGCCCGGCCCTGGGAATGGATGGCGGTAAAGCATGTGCTTAGGAATGCCAAGTTTGACACCAATTGTGCGCACTTCATCTTTAAAGAGCTCTTTAAGCGGCTCAACTAACTCAAAGGCCATATCATCGGGTAGGCCACCAACATTGTGGTGAGATTTAATCACCTTGGCTTTGCCTGACGCAGCTCCTGCAGACTCAATAACATCGGGGTAAATTGTTCCCTGCGCTAAGAATTTAATGTTTTGCAATATTTGCGCTTCTTGGTCAAAAATTTCGATAAATGCACGGCCAATAATTTTTCGTTTCTTCTCAGGGTCGGCTTCGTCTGCCAAGGCGTCATAAAAGTGTTTCTTCGCGTCTGCACGGATCACTTTTACCCCCATATTTTCAGCAAAGGTTTGCATCACTTCATCGCCTTCATTAAGGCGTAGTAGGCCATTATCGACAAAAACACAGGTGAGTTGATCACCAATGGCTTGTTGTAGAAGAATAGCCACAACCGATGAGTCAACACCGCCGGATAAACCAAGTAACACTTTTTGATCACCAATTTGCTTTTTAAGACTTGCAATCAATTCTTGGATAATATTGTCAGTCGTCCAGTTTTTCTCGCAATGACAAATGCCGGTGACAAAGCGTTCAAGAATGTGCAATCCTTGTTTAGTGTGGGTAACTTCCGGGTGAAATTGGAGGCCATAATAATGTTTGTCGGCATTCGCAAAGCCGGCAATCGCACAATTATCGGTTGAGGCAATCAGTTTAAATTCAGGTGGTAGTTTGGTTACTTCAACGCCATGACTCATCCAAACGTCAAGTAGACCATGGCCTTCCGCATTGATTTCATCGCTAATTTCGCTAAGTAGTGGCGAGTGGCCTCGTGCTCTAATTTGGGCAAAACCGAATTCGGCTTTATCGTGAGCGGAACGTGCATCACCACCGAGCTGTACTGCCATGGTTTGCATGCCGTAGCAGATGCCAAGAACAGGAACACCGAGCTCAAAAACGATTTCTGGCGCCCTTGCTGAGCCTGATTGACTCACTGTATCTGGCCCGCCTGAAAGAATAATGCCATTCGGCTTAAAATTTTCAATAAAATGAGGGCTGACGTCAAAAGGCAAAAGTTCACAATAAACTCCAATTTCACGAATTCGTCTGGCGATGAGTTGCGTGTATTGAGAACCAAAATCAAGAATTAAGATTTTATCGTTGTGAATTTTTGACATAAAAGTGAACGTCTACCAAATCATTGCAAATAGATAGTATTTTAATGAAAATCCTTGATCGCTACATTACTAAAACACTCCTGAGTTACACTTTGGTCGTTCTTGTTGTTTGGTTGGGCATCTATGGTTTTTTTAATTTTCTTGCCGAACTGAGCAGCGTTGGTCAGGAGAGCTACACGAGCCTGAGTGCAATGAAATATATTGCCCTGCAAATGCCAGAAATTGCTTACAAACATGCATCGCCTGTTATTTTGCTTGGCTGTGTATTGGGTATGGGTTATTTAGCCACAACGAGTCAATTACTGATATTAAGAGTTTCAGGTCTTTCAATTTTTCGACTCACTTTTTTAACCGCGAGAATTGCACTGATGTTTGTCTTTGTTCTTATTGTTATTGGTGAGATATTTGCACCTATGGCGAGTGAAATGGCTGAAAAATCTCGTGCAAAGGATCTTGGATACACCCTTGCTTCTCAATCTCAACAGGGCTTTTGGATTAAAGAAGGCGACAATTACATACATGTTAAAAAGAATTTTGACGGTAATTCTTTTAGTGGCGTAACGTTGATTCAAACCAATGCGAACAACGAGATTGAAACGGTTATTACCTCCGACAGTGCAAATTTTAATGGCGATTCTTTGGTATTGGGCAATACCGATATTTTTTCAATTGATAGCTCTTCCAGCCTTAGTAGTATCACTTATAAGAAGCGCAACTCGTACAATCAGCCTGTTTCTTTTGATCAAGATTTGATTGACAGTTTGCGTAAAGAGCCACACGAGCTAACCACTTGGAATATTTACAAACAAATCCAGTTCCTTTCAGAAAACAAACTGAATGCCGATATTTATGAGGTTGAGCTTTACAAAAGAATAGTCAAACCTTTGACATTGGTGGCGATGATTTTATTGGCAATGCTCTTTATTTTTGGCTCGAATAGGGACACCTCTTTGGGTAAAAAATTATTTTTAGGAATCGCATTGAGCTTGTCTTTCGAGCTCACTTCCCGAGTCGGTGCGGCCATGTCTCTTAGTTTTACGATTAACCCATTAATGAGCGCTATTTTGCCAAGTCTCGGTGTGATGATATTGGCAATTGTATTACTGCGACATAGGTCATCTAGTTAATTAGTGGCACAAGTACTCCCTAAGACGGCAAAACCAATTGTCAAAAAACCAAAGCGTTTTGAGGTGATTTTACTTAACGACGATTACACCACCATGGAATTTGTTATTGAGGTGTTAAAGCGTTTTTTCAAGAAAAATGACCTTGCGGCTGAAGCCATTATGCTCAAGATTCACATTGATGGAGAGGGTGTTTGCGGTACGTATTCTTATGATATCGCGCAAACAAAAGTCAACCAAGTCATTGATTTTGCCAGACAGAGTGATCAGCCTTTGATGTGTGTATTGCGTGAGCTAAACCACTAAGCTAAACTGTTAATTTTATAGGGTTTTTAGCTATAAATGTTGATTTTGATTTGCACTGTTTGTGTGAAAAATGAGTCGAATAATGTTAAAATCTTAACAAAGATAAATTAAATTAAGGTAATATTTTTTCATGATTGAACCCGGACTCCAACAAGAAATAAACTTTGTGATGACTGAGGCGAGAAACAGTCGTCTGGAGTTTGTAACGGTCGAACACTTGCTGTTAGCACTTCTTAGTATGGATGAAGTGGTGACTTTCTTGCGTGGTAAGCGCGTTAATGTTGATGAGCTTCGTGCGGAACTTGAGCAATATATTGTCTCTCATACGCCACTGATTTCAGAAGACGCCGAAATTGATATCGTGCCAACGGTTGGCTTCCAGCGTGTATTGCAGCGTAGCGTATATCAAGCACAATCTGCGCAAAGAAATTCGGTTAACGCGATGAATGTTTTCGTCAGTATTTTTTCTGAAAAAGAATCGCACGCTGTCTACATGTTAAAACTTAACAATTTGTCTAGGCTTGATGTCATGGAGGGTATTGCCTCCGAGCCTTCCGAGCCACTGCTTGAAGAGTCAACAGTTAAGACCACTGAAAAGCAGAAGAAGCCATCATCGCTAGAGACTTTCACCACCAACCTTTGTGAAAAAGCCAAACAAGGCAAGATAGATCCTCTGTTGGGTAGAGAAGAAGAGGTTTTAAGAATGGTGCAAGTGCTCTCTCGCCGCCGTAAAAATAACCCATTGCTGGTGGGGCAAGCTGGTGTGGGTAAGACAGCCATCGCACAGGGCCTGGCGAAGAAAATTGTTGACGGAAAAGTACCGGAAATTCTACAAGACTCTACAATTTACTCTTTGGATGTGGGCGTATTGATTGCCGGCACAAAATACCGTGGTGATTTTGAGAAGCGTCTTAAGTCCGTCCTCAACGATCTTGATAAAAAACCAAATTCCATTCTCTTTATTGATGAAATTCATACATTGATTGGCGCCGGAAGTGTTTCTGGCGGCTCACTAGATGCCTCGAATCTATTAAAGCCAGCACTTGCTGATGGCTCACTTAAGTGCATCGGCTCAACGACTTACGATGAATTTAGAAAAGTGTTCGAGAAAGATCATGCCTTGACACGTCGCTTCCAAAAAATTGATATCGATGAGCCTTCTGTTGAAGACACAATTAAAATTCTTCATGGCTTAAAAAAATATTATCAAGACCACCATAAAGTTAAATATTCTTCGGCAGCATTAACTAGTGCTGCTGAGTTAACACACCGCTATATTGGTGACCGTCGCCTGCCTGACAAAGCGATTGATGTTATCGATGAGGTTGGCGCTCTGCAACAGGTTTTGCCAAAATCTAAGCGCAAAATTAATATCGGTGTAGCGGATATTGAAAATATCGTCGCTAAATTAGCACGCATTCCATCACGTCAAGTCACTAGTGATGATAAATTACTACTGAAAAATCTCGATGAAGAATTGAAGTTGGGTGTTTTTGGTCAAGATGATGCGGTTGATTCGCTTGCCACTTCAATCAAGCTATCGCGTTCAGGTCTAGCGGCAGAAGATAAGCCAATGGGCTCATTCTTATTTGCCGGCCCAACAGGCGTTGGTAAAACAGAAATTTGCAAGCAATTGGCACGCATTATGGGTGTCAAGTTGTTGCGCTTTGATATGTCGGAATACATGGAGCGTCACTCAATTTCTAAATTGATTGGCTCACCACCAGGCTATGTGGGTTATGAAGAAGGTGGACTCCTCACGGAAGCAGTGAATAGCAACCCGTACGCTGTATTGTTGCTTGATGAAATTGAGAAAGCACACCCTGATATTTTCAACCTGTTATTGCAAGTGATGGATCATGGCATGCTAACCGACGCCAACGGTCGAGAGGTTGATTTTAGAAATGTTATTCTTGTGATGACGTCTAATGTTGGCGCTCACAGTGTTCAACGAGCCTCTATTGGTTTTAACGAGCAAGATCATTCGCTTGATTATGAAGGCGAGTTGAAAAAGATATTTACCCCTGAATTTAGAAACAGATTGTCCGAAATCATCTACTTCAACAGTCTCAATGAAGAGGTGGTGGTATTTGTTGTTAATAAATTCTTATTTGAGCTCGAAGACACACTCGAATCTCAAAATGTTGCATTCATCATCTCCGATGCAGCACGCAAATGGTTTGCAACGAATGGTTATGACGTACACATGGGCGCTCGCCCGATGGCGCGCCTTATCGAAAAAGAAATCCGTAAGCCACTGGCAGACGAACTACTTTTTGGCAAGCTAATCAATGGCGGCACGGTTAAAGTGGGCGTTAAAAAAGACAAAATCACACTCGCTATCTCTTGAACTTTTCCATAGAGATCTTTATGTGAATGGCCTGAGAGTTATATTCTTTCAGGTTAAAAAGTTAAAACCCCTTGTTATTAATTTCTAATATTTATATATTTTTTCTGTTGTAGCAGCTACTCATTTTTACTCGGAAAAATGATAAATCATTGACATAAAGGTCTCTAAACTATGCGAATTCTAATTAGTAATGATGACGGCTATCAAGCCAAAGGCATCAAGCAACTCACTAAAGCTCTGAGCGAAATTGCTGAGGTAATTGTTGTTGCCCCTAGTGAGAATAAATCGGCAGCCAGCAGTTCGCTTACTATTGGTAGCCCTCTTAAGCCTGTCAAAATTGCAGATAATATTTTTGCGATAGATGCCACGCCGAGCGATTGCGTGCATTTAGCGGTTTGTGGCTTTATTAAAGAATCGATTGACCTTGTGGTAACTGGTATTAACTTCGGCGCTAATTTGGGTGATGATGTCATCTATTCAGGCACGGTTGCCGGCGCAATAGAAGGGCGTTTTCTTGGTTTGCCATCGATTGCTATTTCTCTGGCCAGTTGGGATGGCAAACACTTTGAAACAGCCGCGGCAATCGCCAAGCAATTGGTTGCGCAAATCGATAAAGCTCCACTGTCTCATAACACTATTATTAACGTCAATGTCCCTGATGTGCCTCTATCTGAGATTAAGGGTATTAAGAGCACACGCTTGGGCAATAGGCACATGTCTGAGCCCAGCATTCAAGATAAGGATGACCCATCACTATACTGGATTGGCGAAAACGGCCAAGAGGCTGATAATGGCGAAGGTACAGATTTTCATGCGGTTGCCAATAACTACGTTTCCGTCACCCCTTTACAGATTGATCTAACCAAATACAGTGAAATGCAGCAAGTGTCGGACTGGCTTAAAGAAATAAAGTAAGATTTTTACAATCGTAAGTTATTAGCTCCAAGTATCACGCAAGCCAACGGTCTTATTAAAGACTAAGCCATCGGACTGGTTGTCTCGACAGAAATATCCCTCACGCTCGAACTGATAAGCAACCCCAACTTTCGCCCTAGCCATGCTTGGCTCGACAAAGCCCTGCACGCTCTCACAAGAGTTTGGGTTTAACAGAGATGCCAGGTCATCGGACTTGCCAGGGTTGGCATCGATAAATAATCTATCGTAAAGCATAAATTCTGCCTCAAGCGCTGTCGTGGCTTCCACGAAGTGGATAACGCCTTTAACTTTGCGGCCATCACTTGGGTTTTTGCCCAATGTGTCAGTATCGTAAGTGCAATAAACAGTGGTTACTTCCCCGTCGCTGTCTTTCTCACAACGAGTGGCATTGATAATATAGGCATTTCTAAGGCGCACTTCTTTATCAATTGCTAAGCGCTTGTATTTTCCGTTGGGTGCCACTTCGGCAAAATCCTCACGGTCAATATAGAGCTCGCGACCAAAGTTTATTTCACGTTTGCCCATCAGTTCATTTTGTGGGTGAATGGGTGCTTGAATTGCCTCGATTGAGTTTTCTGGGTAGTTTTCAATAATTACTTTAATCGGACTAATCACGCCCATCGTTCGTGGCGCAACAACGTTTAAGTCATCACGAATAGAAGTTTCAAGCAGCGCAACATCGGTAATACTATCCACTTTTGATATGCCAATACGCTCCGCGAAATCACGAATTGAAGCCGGTGTATAACCACGACGACGCAGTCCCGAAATCGTAGGCATACGTGGGTCATCCCAACCAGAAACTAGTTTGTCTTCCACCAGTGTTTGCAGTTTGCGCTTGGACATCACCGTGTATTCAAGGTTTAATCTTGAAAACTCGTATTGATGAGGGCGATCTGGTTTGTTAAAGGCATCTAAATGCTCGAGCACCCAGTTGTATAGCCTGCGATTGTCTTGGAACTCCAATGTACAAAGCGAATGAGTCACACCCTCAATAGCATCACCAATGCAATGGGCAAAATCGTACATCGGATAAATACACCAATCATCACCAGTTTGATGATGTGTCTCGAACCTGATGCGGTACAGAGTCGGATCACGCATGCACATAAAGCTGGATGTCATATCTATCTTGGCTCTAAGGACGCAAGCACCTTCTTTGAGTTCACCGTTTTTCATTTTCTCAAACAGTGCTAGGTTTTCCTCGACAGAGGTGTCTCGGTATGGGCTGTTTTTGCCAGGCTGCTTAAGAGTCCCACGGTATTCACGTGTTTCTTCAGCACTCAAATGACAGACATAGGCCAAACCTTTGCTGATGAGCTCAACGGCAGATTGGTAGAAAGTCTCAAAGTAGTTTGAACTGTAACGAACTTCACCACTCCACTCAAATCCAAGCCACTTGACATCTTCCTGAATGGATGCAACATACTCAACATCCTCTTTTGCCGGATTGGTGTCGTCAAAACGCAGACAACACTTGCCTTTATAGAGTTCTGCCGTGCCAAAATTTAGGCAGATTGACTTTGCATGACCAATATGCAAGTAGCCGTTTGGCTCAGGCGGGAAACGTGTCTGGATTTGTGCGTGCAGTTTAGCGTCTATGTCGTCATTGATTTGGTTGCGGATAAAGTTGGTTGACTGTGAAGTGGCAGTGCTGTCGCTCATGATTGCTGTCGCAAATAATAATGGCGAGATTATACCATTGCCAAGCTTTTGGAAAAATGAAGTGGACTACGCTAAGATATATGTAGCCTGCAATGGGCTTTGGTTAAAATACAGACTGACTTTAGTTCTTGTTGGCCAAACTTTATATTGACTATGAGCGACTCTAATAACAAATTTGCTGTAATGACCACTGTTAGAAATGACAGCTTTTTTCTGCCAAAATGGATTCAGTACTACGGTGATATTTTTGGCTATAAAAATTTATTTGTTATTCTTGATGGCCACGATCAGGCGCTTCCATCTTGCCAAAATGTAGCCAAAGTTAACTTTATACGGCTGCCTCAAAAGCCCTCTGAGCGAACTCAAGGTGATCGTCGACGAGCCAGAGTCATGTCTCATTTTGCCCACGGCTTGTTTTTGCTTTTTGACTCTGTATTGGCAATGGATGTGGATGAATTTCTTGTTGTGGATCCGCTAGTTGGGCAAACTCTTTCAGAATATCTAGAGAGTAGGCAAGGGAAGTACGCTACTCTTTCTGGACTGGGGTTAGATGTAGGGCAACACATGACTAAAGAGAGCGACATTGATCTCACGAAACCTTTTTTAAGTCAAAGATCGTATGCGAATATTAATTCTCGTTACACCAAGCCTATAGTTGCTTATCGTCCAGTAACTTGGGGCTCTGGCATGCATAGAGTTAAAGGAAAAAACTATCATATCGATGAAAACTTATATTTGTTTCATTTTGGAATGCTTGACTACCAAACTTTTGTTAAGCAACAAGGCAGCAAGGACCTTCTCAAGCAGGGTTGGGAAGGGCACATCAAAAGAAGAGGAAAGTTGTTTGACTTAATTACCGATGCAGAGGCTCAGGATTGGGACAAAATCATACCCGTTGCTCGCAGAGATCACCAGCGACGTAGGCATATTTTTGGCTGGAACAAACCCAGCTTATTAGCAAAAACTGACGTGGTTATAATTCCAGAAAGATTTAATAGCGTTGTTTGAAAATCGATAAAAGCCGTTTGTTGTAAATTTGGAGGCCTTCTGGCTGAAGTTGACAAGGGTATTATTATCTTTCTTACTAGAAAAAAAGATATATTTTGTATAAAATATTAGATTTATCAGTTGCGCTATGAACTCTGTATTAAATAATAACACGATAATCAGTTATCTTTTTGCCGCATTTCTTGTTACCAGCATTAATGTGGATTATGGTATGAGTGTTGCTGCAGTGCTGATGCTATTGGTAAGCTTGGCAGGCCTGTTTGCAACTAGAGGCTCCATACAAATATCAAACCAATTATGGGAAAAAGTGTGGCTGGCCTCAATTGCTCTATTTTTTGGTATAGCCTGTTTAAATATTGCGATTTTCGGGGATAGTTTTAGTGCCATTGACCAGTATTCACGCATAGTTTTAGCAATTCCAGTTTATTTGTATATTCGAAGGGTTGGGGTTAATTGGCAGATAGTGTTGATTGGCGCTGCTATTGGCGCCATTCTGTCTGCATATCTTGTGTGGCAGCAGGCTGGAGCGGGGAGGGCGGATGGTTTTACCAATGCAGTTTATTATGGCGGGATTGCCACGCTGATTTGGTTGTTTTGTCTGTATGGTTTTTTTATTAACAAGGGTTTTTTACTGAAATCGTTTTTTGCCCTTTCATTTTTTGCCTCCTCCTATACTGTCATTGCCTCTGGTACGAGAGGTGCCTGGATTGCGTTGCCGTTACTTTTACTGTTGTTTCTGTATTTTAAGACACGTGATATTTCACTGTTCAGGCGCCTTATTGGCGCAACTGCAGTGCTGGCTGTGTCGATTCTGGTGTATCAGTTTGTACTTACCGGGATGCATGCAAGATTTAATACCGCTATGGATGATGTGTCTGGTTATTATCAACAACACAACAGTAGCACCTCTGTTGGTGTGAGACTCGAAATGTGGCGAGGTTCATGGTTTATTGCCCAAGACAATTATTTTATTGGCAAAGGTGCAAAGGCTTACGCTTCAGGCGCCAATAAGCTAATCAATGAAAATAGGATTGATCCTTCTATAGCTCGTTTTAACGGCCCTCACAGTCAATATTTTCGATCACTTATCGAGCAAGGATTATTGGGTTTTATCGCGCTATTGGGGATATTTATAACGCCACTTTACTGGCTGGTTAAAAAACTCTCGATACCCAACCAATCAAGCCATTTAGTGTTTTTTGTAGGTGGCATTATCGTGGCATTTATGGTGTTCATGATTAGTGTGTCGGCTTTGCAAATTCAAATAATGTCGTTATTTTTAAGCTTTTCACTGAGTGCTACAGTTGGCTCTATAAGAAAAGACACGCACTTTCGTAATCCATAAAGCATGAACAGCAAGCAATTACCACCAATTTTTGTTATTAATTTGGATCGATCTACTGACAGACTCCGTTTTGTAAAAGAACAGTTGGATAAGATTGGCACCCATTTCACACGCCTCTGTGCAGTCGAAGGGATAAAAATTGAGCCCAATTTACTTAGTCAGTATATCTCGGACTCTTCCAAAACAATAACACATTTCACCACTTTAAGCCCGGGAGAAATAGGTTGCGCTTTAAGTCAGAGAAAAGGATGGGCGCTGGCTTCAGAATGTAATGCACGAGCAACAGTTATTTTAGAGGATGATATTGAGATCTATGACAATTTTAAATATACAATTGAAAAACTATTTGAAGTTATGGATGAAAATATCGTTGTTGATTTAAAGACAAAGAAAGGCTTTCTTGAAATAGAGCGACGAGTTGTTGATAATCAAGTCACTCTTGTAAGGTATTCGACACCGCCTCTCGCAACACAAGGTGCTATTTTTGGAAAAAATGCTGCAAAAAAACTACTTTTAAATTGCAAGGGTTTTTCTGCTCCAATTGATAATTTGATGCAAAAAGTTTCCCAGCATGGTGTGCAAATATGGTCTCTGGAAACTGGCTGCTTATCCCACCAAACGGCAGGCGCTGGTGGTGCAACCATTAAAAGACCGAGATCAGGTTTAACAAAAATTAAGGATGAACTTGTAAGGCCTTTTTGGAGGTTGTCGACCAAAATTAGCAACTTTGTCTATCATAAACTTGCAGGACGAGTGTCGTAACTTCGGTAGCTGAACTTACTTTTTACGCCAATTTTCCCAAATAAATTTATACTGATAAGTCGGTAAATGGCTTTTCGATAGGAGTTTTTGAATCTGATGCATTTTTTCTTCAGATGCGTCTTCAATGTTATGAAATTGTACCTGTATGTCACCAATATTCTTGGCAAAATCAACTGACAGAATTCTATCTAATAGTTCGTATTCTCCGCCCTCTATATTAATTTTTATTAAATCTATAGAGTCGATGCCTTCTTCTTTTAGCCAAGTGTTGATATCTTTGATTTTGATGACTTCTAAATTACCAGAGTTTTGGTAAATTGAGCTGGCATCTCCTGAGAGACTTATTTTTTCTTCTCGAGTTTCTCCGCCCAAACCCAAATCAAACACCTTGATGTTTTTATTATTTTCGAACCTTTCTTGAATTTTCTCAGCAAAGGATGATATTGGCTCAAATACATATATTTGACAATTATATTTAGAGTATAAATCGCTTGCCCATTGACCCTCAAACCCACCCACGTCCAAAACGACAGATAATTCATTCAGGTCGTAATCTAATCGAAGAGTCTGGTCACCGCAGTCTCTTTTCCACTGTTTGAATACCTTTCTTTGCTTTTTCTTAAAGTTTCTTTTCTGAAAATAATTCATCTATTATTAATATAATTGAGGTTCGTTGTTAAAGAATTATCCACGATTTAGGATAAAGATCTTTTGTGTTCTTGTTTGTAGAAAACCAGTTTTCTGGCGCTATTACAATTTTCTCTTTATGTTGATTGAGCCACGCTCCCCACCAGCTAAAAGAGCTGTTTGCAATAATGTTGTGGCTACATAAACTCATTAATCGCATGTCATTATAGCTACCATCGCCTTTGTTATGGTCTATTACAATGTAGTTGTCATTTGGTAAGAGGTTTTTTGCTAAGTGGTTCTTCACCCAATCAGAATCATCAGAGAAGAGGATAAAAAAAGCATTTTGCACTTCATTGTTAATGTGGGCGAT
>JBBWVS010000083.1:0-7553 GCA_050256335.1 Gammaproteobacteria bacterium
TGAAACACTGGTTGAGGCGGGTTACGAGCCGGAAATGGCGTACTTTGAGTGCATGCACGAGCTAAAGCTTATTGTTGATTTGTTATACGAAGGTGGTATTGCCACTATGCGTTATTCTATTTCGAACACGGCTGAGTACGGTGACGTGACGCGCGGACCTCGTATTGTTACTGCAGAAACAAAGGCTGAAATGAAAAAAATCTTGACTGAAATTCAAGACGGTACATTTACTAAGGAATTTGTTGCCAATGTAGGTGATTTGCCAGCGCGTCGTGAAGTTCAGCGTGAGCATCAAATCGAACAAGTGGGTGAGAGCCTTCGCTCAATGATGCCTTGGATTGCCAAAAACAAATTGGTTGATTAGTCCAAAAATCAAAAACCGCTTATAATTTAGTGCATGGAACAGAATAAGGCTCAAGCCAAAAGAGGTGTTTATTTGCTGCCCAGCATTCTCACCACTTTCGGCTTGTTCTGCGGTTTTTATGCCGTTACAGCCTCTATTAAGGGGGATTTTGAAATTGCTGCAATGGCAATTTTCTTTGCCATGCTTTGGGATGCTCTTGATGGCCGAGTGGCCCGCATGACCAATACCCAGAGCGCTTTTGGCGCTGAATACGATTCGATGGCTGATTTGATATCGTTCGGTGTTGCGCCTGCTATTCTGGTGTATCAATGGACCCTGTCGGGCATGGGTAAGATTGGCTGGATGGCAGCCTTCGTTTATGCCGCATGCGCTGCTCTGCGTTTAGCGCGTTTTAACACCCAAGTTGGTACTGCCGATAAGCGTTATTTTCAGGGCTTACCATCACCTGCTGCTGCCGCTGTCTTGGCGGGCATGATAGGGCTGTACGAATGGCTGCCTAGTCAGGGGTACGAGCTTGGCCTGAGTGGCGCAAGCGAGAACGCTATTGGCTGGATAATTGCAGTAGCGTGCGGAATACTAATGGTTAGTAATGTTCGTTACCATAGTTTTAAAGAGGTAGATTTCAAAAGAAGAACTTCATTCAGGCTTGTGCTGTTAGCAGTATTAATTATTCTTATCATTGCTTACGAGCCACCTGTAGTTCTTTTTGCGTTTTTCTTTCTTTACATGTTGTCAGGCCCCGTGCTTACTGTATTTGGTTTGCAACAAAAGCGTCGCCAGAAAAAACGAAACAAGTCTCTTTAAGTTGCTTTATAATCCTGTTCTATGGGAATAAATAACACTTTATTTACATTTCTTTCACTGGGCAGCCTCTTAGCGTTGTTACGATTACTGCCGTAAGGCAATAATATTCTGCATAGACGAAAGTCTACCAACCCAAAAACTAAGTAACAAACCAAACAACGATAAGGAAAAGATAATGTCCGAAAAACTTATAATATTTGATACAACACTTCGCGACGGCGAGCAATCTCCTGGCGCCTCAATGACCAAGGATGAAAAAGTTCGTATTGCTAAAGTTCTGGAAAAAATGCGTGTTGATGTCATCGAGGCCGGCTTTGCCATTGCCTCTCCGGGAGATTTTGATGCCGTAAAGGCTGTTGCTGAAGCGATAAAAGACTCTACCATTTGTTCATTGGCTAGAGCGCTTGATAAGGACATTGATCGTGCGGGTGAAGCGATAAAGAATGCCAATTCAGGGCGAATTCACACCTTTATTGCAACGTCTGATATTCACATGAAAATGAAGCTGAAAATGACGCCTGATGAGGTTGTGGCACAAGCAGTTCATTCGGTAAAGCGAGCGACTAAATATACTGATAATATTGAGTTTAGTCCAGAAGATGCAGGACGTTCAGACCTTGACTTTTTATGCCGCATTATTGAAGCGACGATTAGAGCAGGCGCAACAACAATTAATATTCCTGATACTGTGGGTTATAACATTCCGCATCAGTTTGGTGAAACAATGCGTCAATTGATTGAACGCATTCCAAATTCTGACAAAGCCATCTTTTCAGCGCACTGTCATAACGACTTAGGGCTAGCTGTTTCGAACTCATTATCTGCGGTGTTAAACGGTGCCAGACAAATTGAGTGCACGATTAATGGTTTGGGTGAACGTGCAGGAAACACTTCTTTAGAGGAGGTGGTCATGGCGATTCGTACGCGTCAAGATGTTTTTGCTTTTGATACTAATATTAATGCCCAACATATCCTTGCAGCTTCAAGACTGGTTTCATCTATTACCGGTTTTGTTGTGCAGCCGAATAAGGCAATTGTTGGCGCCAATGCATTTGCCCATGAGGCAGGTATTCATCAAGACGGCGTACTGAAGCACCGTGAAACTTACGAAATTATGCGCGCAGAGGATGTGGGTTGGAATGCCAATAAATTGGTACTTGGTAAGCACTCGGGTCGAAATGCCTTTAAAGCGAGGTTAGCTGAGCTGGGTGTTGAGTTTGACTCTGAAGCCACACTTAATGATGCCTTTGCTAGGTTCAAAGATTTGGCGGATAAGAAGCACGATATTTTTGATGAAGATTTGCAAGCATTAGTTACCGAAACACAAACCGAAGCCACTGAAGTGATTCGTTTGCTGTCTTTGAAGGTTTGCACTGAAACAGGCGAAGAGAACACTGCGCAAGTGTCGCTTTCAATTAATGGTGAAGAGAAAAGTGCATCAGCCAAAACATCGGGTGCTGTCGACGCAACTTTTCATGCGATTTTGTCGATGGTTGATATTGAGCCAACATTGCAACTTTACTCGGTCACGAATGTGACAGAAGGTACAGATGCACTGGGTGAGGTGAACGTGCGCTTAGAACATGAGGGGAAAATTGTTAATGGTCAAGGTGTTGATACCGACATTATCACTTCTTCTGCCAAGGCTTACATTCATGCACTTAATAAAGTCATGGCACATGTTGAGAAGGCGCACCCACAGATATGACGCCTGGACTCAGACAAGATTATCTGAAAGCGCTGGGCATTTCCGAATTTCTTTATGCGGTAAATGAAAGTAACGGAGTAACAGCAGTCATTGCCAAGTGCTTGGTAATCGAGACTGAGCAAGAGCATTCTTTTTGTCAATCAGGTCAAAGCTATGATTTACTTGAGAAAATGTTAGGCGCTATTGGCTTACCAATGAGTGATGTTAAATGTGTTCGTGTGACAAAAAATACACTTTCTTCTGTCATTGAGAGCAATCCTGCAAAGACGGTTCTGATTATGGATAGAGCCCTAAAATCAACATTAGAGCATATTTTTATGACCTTTCATCCTTATGAAATAATCAACAATCCCGCTTTAAAGAGAGAGGCTTGGGAGGTGCTTAAAGAGGTGAAAAAATGTCTAAAGTAGATTACTCCCTTGATACGTATGAGCGCCCAAAATTAAGCCCGCCAAATGGTGAGAAGCGTTTATTGCTACACTCTTGCTGTGCACCTTGCGCGGGTGAGATCATGGAAGCTGTAGCAAGTGCCGATATTGAAACAACCATTTTTTTCTACAATCCAAATATCCATCCTGTTGATGAGTACGAGCTTCGCAAAGAAGAGAACGTCCGTTTTGCAAAGAAACTTGGCATGGAAATTATTGACGGTGATTATGACAAGGACAAATGGTTCGAGCGAACCAAAGGCCAAGAAAATGAACCCGAGAGGGGCGCGCGTTGCACAACGTGTTTTGATATGCGCTTTGAGGTTACTGCTAAGTATGCCAAAGAGCATGGTTATGATTTAATATCCTCCACTTTGGGCATTTCTCGCTGGAAAGACATGAGTCAAATAAATGGCTGCGGCCATCGATCTGGAGCGCTTTATGATGTTCCTTACTGGGATTTTAATTGGCGCAAGAAGGGCGGGTCTTCGAGAATGCTGGAACTCTCTAAAAAAGAAGAATTCTATCAGCAAGAGTATTGTGGCTGTGTTTACTCTCTTCGAGACACCAATCGTTGGCGCGTATCAAAAGGTCGCGATAAAATTGAGCGGGGCGTTAAATTCTATCAAGAGGCTAAACTCAAACTTGCAGAGGGCGATTAGCTGAGATTTTTGCAAAATAGAGCGTGTTGTTATTTTGCAATAACTCCGAGAGTTTAGTAAGTTGGGTAAGGATTTAAAATCCTTTGTTTAAAAATTTTAGAATTATTCCCCTTCCCCAAACCCCACCCAATAATTAACTTCGAGACGGTCTTTAATTATTGATTAAATACAGCAACAGAGCCTTTTGAGCGTGTAAGCGATTTTCAGCCTCGTCCCAAATAACGCTTTTCTTGCCATCAATTACTTCTGCACTTACTTCTTCACCTCGGTGTGCAGGTAGGCAGTGCATAAATAGGGCATCTTCATTGGTAACGGCCATCATCCCTTTGTTAACCTGGAAGTCCTTAAAGGCCAATTCTCGCGCTTTTTGCTCTGATTCCATACCCATGCTTGCCCAGACATCAGTTACTACTAGGTCGGCATCTTTACAGGCCTCGACTGGATTCGAGCAGTAGTTGATATTATTTTGATATTTTTCGATAAAATTGTGTGCTGGCTCATAACCTGTTGGCGTGGAGATGGTTAAATGAAAGTCAAATATCTCAGCTGTCTGCATAAAAGTGTGACACACATTATTGCCGTCACCAATCCAAACAACTTTTTTTCCTTTAATAGAGCCACGATGTTCTTGGAAGGTCATCAAATCCGCCAACATTTGACAGGGGTGAGATTGGTCTGATAGGGCGTTAATCACTGGCGTACTTGCGTGTTTTGTAAAAGTCACAATGTCGTCATGAGAGGAGACACGAAGCATTACGGCATCTACCATTGAGCTGATTACAATGGCACTGTCGGTAATTGGTTCGCCGCGTCCAATCTGAATGTCTTTGTCAGAAAGAAAAAGAGAGTGACCGCCGAGTTGGGTCATTCCTGCTTCAAACGACACACGAGTGCGAGTGGATGATTTGTCGAAAATCATTGCCAGTGTTTTGTTTTTTAGAGATTCGTTTATCTCACCCGATTGATGAGATTTTTTAAGTGCAATGGCATTATCGATAATGCCTTGCAGGTCTTTGAACGAATGATTGTCTATATCGATAAAATGTTTTGTCATAATTAACCGGCGTTATTAATAAGCTTAAGTACTTTTTCAAGCATGGTATCCACTTCTTTTTTGTTAATAATTAGCGGAGGTAACATTCTAATAGAGTTGCCGGTGATGTTGATTAAGATTTTGTCATCGAGTGCTTTTTGTAGCAATGTTGAGCAATCAACAGTCAGCTCGATGGCAATCATCAGTCCTTTAATGCGAATCTCTTTAACCACTGAATGATCCTTAAGAGTCTCGTTCAGTTGTGAGGCAATGTAATCGCTTTGTGTGTTGACATTTTCAAGAATATTGTCATTTTCAAACACGTTTAAAATACTGAGGGCAACCTTTGTTACTAGGGGGTTGCCGCCAAACGTTGAGCCATGAGTGCCCGGTGTCAATAACTCACTCGCTACGCCTTTTGTTAAACATGCGCCAATCGGTATGCCATTACCCAGTCCTTTCGCTAAGGTCATTACATCAGGGGTGATGTTGTTGTATTGATGGGCAAAAAGCTTCCCTGTACGCCCAATGCCCGTTTGAACTTCATCAAGGATTAACAGCCAGTTGTTGTTATTACAAATCGATTGTACGTTATTAAGGTAATCATCGTCTGGAATGATAACACCGCTCTCACCTTGAATGGGTTCGAGCATAATGGCAACAACACTACTGTTACCGTCAAATGCTTTAATCGCATTGATATCGTTAAAATCAACATGAATAAACTCACTAACCAACGGCGCAAAACCTGCTTGAACTTTTTCATTACCTGTTGCTGAGAGTGTTGCCATAGTGCGGCCATGAAAGCTTTGATTGGCGGTAAGAATAATAGGATTTTCAACGCCTTTATTTTTGCCATGAAGACGAGCAATTTTGATCGCCGCCTCGTTGGCTTCAGCGCCTGAATTGCCAAAAAATACTTTATCCATATTAGCAACATCACATAAGCGCTCAGCAAGCAGCTCTTGGTTTTCGATGCGATACCAGTTTGAAGTGTGCAGAAGTGTACCGGCTTGCTCGGCAATTGCTTGGGTAATTGCGGGATGGCAATGCCCCAAATTAACAACCCCAACACCTGAAAGACAATCTAAGTATTGTTGGCCTTTGTCGTCCGTCAGCCAGCAGCCTTCACCCGAAGTAAAGGTAACATCAAGGGGAAGATAGTTAGACATTAGGTGTGACATAATAATTTCCTTTGGAAAGAGACTCTCGGTCTCGAAAAATAAAAAAGCCCCAAACGGGGCTTTTGAAACTAAATTTTTGTTTAAATTAGTGCAAAATCACCGCTACAGATACATCTCTTTGAGATCTATATCTTCGTAGGCAGTCTCTGTCTAAAATTAGCAC
Organism: Gammaproteobacteria bacterium; assembly: GCA_050256335.1. Classification (GTDB taxonomy): domain Bacteria; phylum Pseudomonadota; class Gammaproteobacteria; order PS1; family Pseudothioglobaceae; genus Pseudothioglobus. Next base: position 6,347 of record JBBWVS010000083.1, read on the forward strand.
CATTGAATTCATGAATGAACTTTCAATTTAATATAAAAAAAAGAAAATTATATCCTAATTTTGCTCACTTCTCTTTCTGTAATTGCGATAAAAAAAAGATAAATAATTCACCATTTATCAAGTGATTATGCCACAATAGAAGTGCCTTTAATTTAATCAAATTACACAAGGAGAACCTATGCAATTAAACATATCAGGCCATCATCTCGATATCACACCAGCCCTTAGAGAGCATTCAACTGAAAAACTTTTAAAAATAAAACATCACTTCGATCATGTGATTAATGTCAATATGATTTTAGAAGTGCAAAAGGATATTCAGAAAGCTGAGGCAACGATCCACCTGAGTGGCGCTGATTTATTTGCAAAGGCTCAAAGCAGTGACATGTACGCTTCTATTGATCAGTTGGTTAATAAACTGGATTCTCAAATCATCAAGCATAAAGAAAAACTACATAGCCACAGAGGCTAGTTCATATAAATTATAATGAGTTCTTTTTGACTATGGCGGGCTTGCCCGTCATGCTCGATTACAACGGATTGTAGTTATGTCTGAGATTGAACGCGCTTCTTTTGAGGAGTGCTTACAACAATTAATGAATGCACTTGAGGCCTCTCTTCTGGAGGAGGCTGGCGCTCAACTTGATGAACTTCATCCCAGCGAAGTTGCTAAATTACTAGAGGCTCTGACACCTAAAGATCGCGCACTGATTTGGCCTCGAATTGAGCCCAGTGTTCAGGGTGAAGCGCTGAAAGAAGTCAACGAAGATGTACAGACGCAACTGATTAATGAAATGTCGGTTGACGCACTGGTTAAGGCAACCGAGGGATTGGATACGGACGATTTGGCCGATATTGTGCCGAACTTGCCAGAAACAGCCGTTCACAGCCTACTGTTGACACTCGATTACAAGCACCGAGAACACCTTAAAAAAGTCCTAACATACCCCGAAGATTCGGCCGGCGGCTTAATGAATACCGACTTTATTACTGTACGCTCTGATGTCACCGTACGCACTGTTATTCGTTATTTGAGATTGCTTAAGGAAATGCCGGTTGATACCGACAAGGTTTTTGTTGTTGATCGTAATTTTAACTATCTTGGCTCGCTATACATTTCCACGCTTTTGACTGAAGAGCCTGAGCAGGCCATTATGCCGTTAGTTAATATCGAGGCGTCAAAGTCGATTCTTGCGGATACGGATGA
>JBBWVS010000084.1:0-6394 GCA_050256335.1 Gammaproteobacteria bacterium
ACATCGAAACACACCGAGGTATTGGTTATAGCCTTATTGAAACCCCCGCAGGACCCGCCCTTCGGACTTAACTATTGTTTGAATGAAATTCCTTAAGCTTAATCTCGGCTCCAAACTTTTTATTCTCTATTTCTTAATTAGCAGCTCGATCGTCTGGCTAATTGCCAATCGTACCAGTGAGGAGTCTGCCGAAGAGATTATGATTGACGCCTCAAGCTTGTTGAGTCAAATTGCATCTCGCAATATTAGTGCAGGCGAAGGCACCATTGATATACAAGCATTTGAGGATGTTACTTCCAGCTATTTAAATCCACAAGACTCACAGAGAAATACCAAAGACAAGCAAACCAATAATTTAGAGATTTACCTAACCAATAGCGCCGGTATGGTTATCTACGACTCTCGAGGCTTGATACTGGGTCGAAACATGAGCAATAATATTGAAGTGGCCAGCGCCCTTCAAGGTGAGCATGGTGTTCGCAAAATACCTTACGATCCAGAGAATGAAAAACCATTGTTTGGTACAAAAGCGCTTTATGTCTCAAGCCCAATTTACGACCAAGACAATAACATCATAGGCACACTTGTTGCCGTTAAGCCGATTTATTTTAGTAAAGGTGGCTCTCGAATCTACGAATACGCATTTTATATATTCTTTATTTCGTTAATTATTGGCGGCGTTGCCAGCTACATTGTCTCTCGTGATGCCAGGCTTTTGGTGAAATACACCAGCCGACTCGCAATGGGTGAAAACGCAACAACGCCAAACATACACAATGAAGAGTTTGTTCAGCTACTAGAGGCCATTGAAAAGCTTAGAAGCGAGTTAGAACTCAAAGATAATGTTGAAGAATATATAGACACGCTCGCGCATGAATTACGCACGCCAATCACCGGCGTTAGAGCAACTGCAGAAAACTTGCTGCTACCGATGGATGAAAAACAGCGGATACATTTTATCCAGAACATCCTCGACTCTAATAAACATATGGACAAACTGGTCACTCGCTTGCTCGAACTGTCACGAATAGAGCGAAGGGAAACGTTAAAAAACATCACTGCACTCAATATTAGAGCCGTCGTCAACAATGTACTAAAAGCACCGATTCGCGTTAAAACCATTGCCAGCAAAGAGCTGAAGATTGAGTTTGACATTGAAAACAACGGTAAAATTCAAGCTGAAAAACTTCTCTTAGAGCAGGCTATTGGCAATATTATTAACAACGCCATAGACTTTAGCCCCAAAGGCGGTACGATCACTATTAAAGCAAGCGAAACCAATACGGCCGTTACTATTGTGGTGTTGGATGAAGGCCCGGGAATGCCAGATCATGTTTTAAGGAAGCTCTTTACCCGTTTCTTTTCTGTCTCTAGGCCGGATACTGGAAAGCGAGGCAATGGCTTAGGTTTGAGATTTGTTCGGAAAATTATGCAGCTCCACGGCGGCGAAATAACACTGCAAAATCGCTTTTTACAAGAAGGCGCTGAAGCTAAGCTACGCTTTCCACTTAACAACTAACACGCTACAATTAGAGTATTCGCCAATGCGTTTGAAAGAGACATTAAAAACTATCGAGTTTTTCAATAAATAAACCTTGAAAAATCGTTTTTTAAATAGCACACCGATGGTATTATTCGCAGGTTTTATAAATATAGACCTTTACATAAACCATTTTAGATTTTAAAATGATTTATGCAAAGATCTCAACCACCCACTACAAATGAAAATAATTATTCCAATCAAACGCGTACTTGATCCTTACACGCAGGCTCGAGTCGACAAACAAACTCAAATGGTTGATCTAACCAACGCCAAAATGGCGATGAACCCTTTTTGCGAAATCGCTGTCGAGGAGGCCTTAAAGCTTAAAGAAAGCGGCGCGGCCAGCGAAACAATCGCTATCAGCATCGGCACCGACAAAACAGTCGATACCCTTAGAACAGCTCTAGCGATGGGGGTTGACCGAGCAATTTTTATTAAAACAGAAGTTGGTGTTGATTTACAACCGCTACACCTAGGAAAGATCTTAGCATCGATTATCAAGCGTGAAGAAGCCGATTTGGTCATTATGGGTAAACAAGCTGTCGATAACGACAACAACCAAACCGGTCAAATTGTCTCAGGTTTATTGGACTATTCACTCGGCACGTTTATTTCTAAATTTAGCCTAAGCGATGATGCGAAGAGTGTCGAAGTAAGTCGTGAAATTGACACTGGCATTGAAGTTAGAAGACTTAATTTACCTGCAATTGTGACCGTAGATTTGCGTCTTAACGAGCCAAGATACGCATCATTGCCTAATATTATGAAAGCAAGATCTAAGCCGCTTGAAACGATTGAGTTATCAAGCCTTGATATTGATGTAACGCCACGCGTTAAAGTCATCAGTGTTGAAGAGTCTGGCACCAAAGACAGAGCGGCAAAGCAGGTTTCATCTGCCAAAGAGCTGCTTGATGAGTTAAACCAAATGGGGGTACTATAATGTCAGCCTTAGTATTAATCGAATTGCACGGCGCTGAAATCAGTGCCAATTCTCGCGCTGCAGTAACCGCAGCTACTCAATTGTCAGACACCGTTGACGCGCTGGTTTTAACAAACGACGCTGAAAATGCATCATCTGTAGGTGCAATAAGCGGCATCAACACGGTTAAAGTTATTACTAACGCATCACTTGAACACGTTTCAGCAGGCATTGCCAGTAAACTCATTGCACAAGTAATGGGTGATTATCAGTACCTTGTTGCTGGCTCTGCCACATACAGTAAGAACATCATACCTGTGGTTGGCGCCCTTCTAGACGTCCAACCAATCTCTGATGTTTGTGCAGTCAAATCGGCAAATACCTTTGTTCGACCTCTATACGCGGGCAATATTATGGCCACAGTTGAAAGCAGTGATGAGAAAATTCTGCTAACGGTTAGGGCAACAGAGTTCGACCATGCCCAAGATGGCGGTTCGGCTACTATCGAGCAGTTATCGATTGATGTTCCCGAATCAAACTCAACCTTTGTATCACTACAAGAATCTAAATCTGAACGCCCCGAGTTAACCACTGCTGAGCGTATTGTCTCAGGCGGTCGAGGGCTTGGCTCGAAGGAGAATTTTGGACTCATTGAGCAGCTTGCCGATAAACTCGATGCAGCAGTTGGCGCATCAAGAGCGGCTGTTGATGCTGGCTTTATCTCTAACGATTACCAAGTGGGTCAAACCGGTAAGGTTGTTGCCCCTAAGCTTTATATAGCGGTTGGTATTTCTGGCGCCATTCAGCACCTGGCGGGCATGAAGGATTCACAAGTCATTGTGGTTATCAACAATGACGCTGATGCGCCGATGGCAAGAATGGCTGACTTGGTTTGGAATACAGATTTATTTGGCGCTGTTCAAGATTTAATCGACAACGCTTGATTCGAGACTTTTTACTCAATTTAAGGTTAGCTTAATGGAAAGAGAATCAATTGAATACGATGTGGTGGTTGTCGGCGGAGGCCCTGCAGGTCTTGCTTCAGCATGTAAATTAAAGCAACTTAACCCCAATCTTTCTGTTTGTCTATTAGAAAAAGGCTCCGAAATTGGCTCACACATCATTTCAGGCGCTGTATTTGAGCCAAAAGCCTTATTTGATCTTTTCCCAGACGATGCCAAGGATTGCCCAACACTCAATAACGCCGTTAAAGGCGATGATGTTTACTTTCTCCGAAGTGCGAGCAAAAAAATCAAAATCCCCTCATGGCTAACACCTAAAGGACTTCACAACCACGGCAACTACATCATCTCTTTAGGTGAGTTGTGTCAGTGGCTGGGTGAAAAAGCAATGGAACTTGGCGTTGATATTTTTCCAGGATTCCCCGCTGAGAGTTACTTAAGCGATGAAAGTGGTCGTATTTGCGGCATTGCGACTGCAGATATGGGTATCGACAAACAAGGTAAGCAAAAAGGCACTTGGGCGCCCGGTATGAATATTTTGGCAAAACAAACCATTTTTGCTGAAGGTGCGCGGGGTCATATTGGCAAACAGTTGATTAAAGACTTAAAGCTAGACGCGGGAAAATCACCGCAACATTTTGCCATTGGCTTTAAAGAAATCTGGGAAGTGGAAAACGATAAACACTCCGAGGGTGATGTGCTGCATACTATTGGCTGGCCTTTAACTGAAGGTGCATCTGGTGGTGGCTATCTTTATCACTTTGATAAAAATCGCATTGCTGTGGGTTTGATTGTTGACTTAAATTACGCTAACCCATACCAAAACCCATTCAAAGAATTTCAGCAATACAAACTGCACCCAGTCATCAAACAATACCTAGAGAATGGCAAACGTATCTCTTATGGCGCACGAGCCATTAGCAAAGGCGGTCTGCATTCTTTAGTAAAAATGGATTTTGACGGTGGCATGATTATTGGCTGTAATGCCGGAACATTGAACCCAGGAAAAATCAAAGGCAGTCATTGCGCTTTACAATCGGGCATGTTGGCTGCGGAATACGTTAACAACGTTCTCAACGAAAAAGTGTGTGATTTTGACGATTTATTTAAATCAAGCGCACTGTATAAAGAGCTTCATCAATCAAGAAACTTTAGCCCCGCTCTGCATAAATTTGGCTTTTATATAGGTTCAGCTTACAACTTTATTGAATCCAATATTTTCCGTAATAAGTTGCCGATTAATATTAAGGACGAGAAGAAAGACTCCGAGGGTTTAAAATTAGTCGGTGGCGCCAAAACAAAGACATACCCTGCGCCTGACAACACTTTTTCTTTTGACATCACTTCGTCTTTATTCTTATCTGGAACCAATCACGAAGAGGATCAACCGGTTCACTTAAAGCTCAGTGATGCCACCATCCCTCTCGGCCCTAACTTAAGCAAATATGACGAACCCGCGCAAAGATATTGCCCTGCTGGCGTCTATGAAATAATCGAAAAAGAAGGGCAAGATTCCTTTCAAATCAATGCGCAGAATTGCCTTCATTGCAAGACATGCGACATTAAAGATCCCGCACAAAATATCACTTGGACACCGCCTGAAGGTGGTGGCGGACCAAACTACATCAGTATGTAGAAATGCCTACGGGCACTGATTAGCGGTGATGACGATGGTATTGACGATTTCATCAACACTGCAGCCTCGCGATAAATCATTCACCGGCTTAGCAAGACCCTGCAAAATAGGGCCAATCGCTTCAGCACCAGAAAATCGCTGCACTAGCTTATAACCAATATTAGCCGCATCTAAGGTCGGGAAAATCAAGATATTGGCCGGCGGCACAAATGAAGCCTGAGGATCTTTAAGATTAAGTACTGAGTGATCCAGTGCCGCGTCTAATTGAATATTGCCAACAATTTCTGCAGCGAGCGCCCTTTCGCGGCATATATTCGTTGCCAATTCAACTTTATTAACTTGCTCATACGGCGCCCCTCGATTGGTGGAAAACGATAGCATGGCAACCTTGGGCGTCATACCCAAAAGATTCTTTGCGGATTGAATTGTACTCGCGGCAATTTCGGCCAACTCCTCAGCACTCGGATTAACATTCATCGCGCAATCGGAGAACAACATTTCCTTACCGTAGACTTGATGATTTTCATCGAACACCATTAGAAAGAAACTAGACACCAGCTTTGCGCCTTCTGCAACACCAATAATGCGTAGTGCATTACTGAGCACTTGCTGACTTGGGGTAATAGCGCCAGTCACAATACCATCAACCGCACCACTGTCCAGCGCCAACATCGCAAAGACACCCTCTTGCTGAACAAGCTCCACTGCCTCATCAAAGCTTAAACCGGTATGCTTTCTTTTTTGATGCAACAACTCAGCATATTTAGCCTGTAAATTCTCATCTTTTGGGTTTAAAAAATCTATACCAAATCCACCACTATTATTGAATTTCTCAACGGATTGAATTAACCCCTTTTTGTCACCGAGGAGCACTACTGTGGCGACACCTTGCTTAGCGGCAGAAACAGCCGCCTCTATCACACGTTTATCGCTTGATTCTGGCAGAAGTATTCGTGGACACTTTGTTTGTGCACGGCGTTTTAAGTCGTTCAATAATGTCATACTTGGCTCCAAAAATGTCAATTCAGTTTACATGAAAAAAGCAGGACTTTTTACAGTCCTGCCCTAGTTGGTAGTCATCACTCTACCCGTTGATTAAGAGCTAAAGAGAGCTCTTGGAGAAATAAGAGCAGAGACGTACTCTCCACCCTTATGGTGTTTCTTTAACGATGTAACTCATTCACCCCGTAATTAGGCGAATACCAGCCGGTTCAAAGATATCCATAGCATCCATAAATGCGGATCCCATAATACCAAAGATGTCTTTCACATCATTGGCAACCAATGTCTCTACAAAGGCCTCACTTGAGGTCATTTTTGTCATTTTCAATTAC
>JBBWVS010000085.1:0-2627 GCA_050256335.1 Gammaproteobacteria bacterium
GGCGCTTTGTACTGGATGGCAAGAATGCTGGTCTCTGGCTGTGATGCAAAGGTGATTGCCAGACGATTGCTTGCGATCGCCTCAGAGGATATTGGCAATGCGGACCCAAGAGCGCTGCAAATTACCCTTAACGCTTGGGATGTGTACGAGCGTGTTGGCGACAAAGAAGGCAATAGGGCGATTGCGCAAGCTGCAGTTTTTTGTGCTTGTGCGCCGAAATCCAACGCTGTGTATAAGGCTTTTAATGAGGCGATGCAAGCAGCACGGGAAACTGGCGACTTAGAAGTGCCAACACATCTTTGCAATGCCAGCACTAAATTGATGGAAGAGCTGGGTTACGGTGAGGGTTATCGCTATGCACATAATGAGCCCAATGGTTTTAGCGCCGGACAAACGTATTTTCCCGAAGCAATGGGCGAGCAAATTTATTATCAGCCCACCGATCGCGGTCTAGAGATTAAAATTGGGGAAAAATTAAAACAACTTAGGCAAGATTTATGAGCGCTGTGGGCACAGTGTTAGCAATTGGTGTGGGTGCGACTATTGGCGCCAGTTGTCGCTATTATTTGGGCGTATTGTCGTTACAATGGCTGGGCAAAGCGCTGCCTTACGGCACATTAGTCTCGAATGTTTTGGGTTCGCTGATTGCCGGTATTTTAGTGGTGGTGATTTTGGAGAAGGCGTTGCTGAACGAAACTTACCGCTTAATGCTTTTGGTCGGCTTAACGGGTTCATTGACGACGATGTCGACCTTATCTTTTGAATCAGTAGAGATGCTCAGTAGCGGTCATTATTCACAAGCCTTACTAAACATCTTGCTCAATGTTGGCCTTTCGTTGCTCGCTGTAGCACTCGGCGTGATGTTGGCAAAGTATGGCTTTGACTTAGCGCAAAGCTAGTTTTTTCTCGACTTCGTCCAACAATAGTGCAGAAATATTGAGATCAAACTGTTTGTCCAGCTCACGAATGCAAGTCGGGCTAGTGACGTTGATTTCAGTGATGTAGTCCCCGATAACATCAAGGCCCACAAACAATAATTCTTTTTCAATCAGCATCGGCGCTATTTGCTCGCACAAATATCTATCGCGCTCGCTAAGTGGCTGGCCTTGACCTGTTGCACCCGCAGCTAAGTTTCCTTTAAAGTTGCCCTCGGCAGGAATGCGCGCCAAAGCGTAATCAACTGGCTTGCCATTAATCAGCAAAATACGCTTATCGCCGTATTTGATTTCACTTAAAAATTCTTGCGCCATGATAAATCTTTGCCCTTGATTGGTCAGCCTTGAGACGATATCGGTGATGTTGTCATCGCCCTTGTGCAGTTTGTAAATGTCTGTGCCGCCCATGCCGTCTAATGGTTTAACAACACCCACACCCAAATCCTCAATAAAACGGCAAAGTTGTTCAACATCGGCACTTACCAGTGTTTTTGGGATGCAGTGAGGGAAGTTTAGGGCGAATAATTTTTCATTGGCGTCGCGTAATGAGCTCGGCTTGTTGACCACCAAAACACCACTGTTTTCGGCTTGCTCAAGAAGGTAAGTGGCGTAGATGTAGTTCATGTCAAAGGGTGGATCTTTGCGCATGAAAATGACATCGACATTGCTTAGCGTAATTATCTCGGCATCTTCACGACAATGCCAATTAACATCTGAATCATGTATAAAAGTTTTGCGAGCACTGGCAAAAACCAATCCATCTTGATGGTACATATTACTGCTATCGAAGGTATATATATCCCAATCGCGACTTTGCGCTTCCAGCATCATTGCAAAGGATGAATCCTTTGTTGGGTTGATGCCAGCGATATCGTCCATCAGCACAGCCAGAGTAATTTTTTTCATGTGGATATTATAAGAGACCTTTGCATTAATAATTTTAGATTTGATAGTGGTTTTTTTCATTTTGCAAAGCATATCTGTTAAAGCTCTACTTGTTGTTTTGCGCAAAGTAAACGGTTTATTGACCAATATTGTTACCACTAAAAGTTTTTGATTGGAGGGTTCTTTTAAGCGTATAATTTCCCCTCTTTAGTGCGGGGTGGAGCAGTATGGTAGCTCGTCGGGCTCATAACCCGAAGGTCATAGGTTCAAATCCTATCCCCGCTACCAAATTTCCTTAGGTGTTATAATAGGAAGATTATTACCCCCTCTTTTGGGGGTTTTTATTAGGATTTTTTTAGTATGGCCAAAACTGCTGATAAGATTGTTGCGTTGATCAATCCCGTTATTGAAGATATGGGTTACGAGCTTCTGGGTGTGGAATACGTTGCCAGTGGAAAGCATTCAATCTTGAGACTCTTCATTGACTCAGAGAACGGTATTGGTGTGGACGACTGCGAAGCTGTTTCACGACAAGTGAGCGCTATAATGGACGTTGAAGATCCAATTACTGGCCAGTACAGTCTGGAAGTGTCTTCTCCAGGCATCGAGCGCCCGCTTTTTACACTGGCACATTATCAGCGTTTTTTAGGGCACGATGTTAGTCTGAGGTTGTTTAGAGCAATTGAAGGAAGACGTAAATTTACTGGCAGTATCGGCAGTATTAGCGAAGTAAATGAAACAATGGAACTGGTGACAGAGTTAGGCCCAGTGACAATAGATTTAAATTTAATAGATAAAGCAAATTTG
>JBBWVS010000086.1:0-3266 GCA_050256335.1 Gammaproteobacteria bacterium
AGCGTACTGTGCTGGGTGTGGTCAGTGAAGAAATCAAGAGTGGCGAGCTCCACGCGCTTAGCGTTAAAACCTACACCCCGAATGAGAGATAGTATATAATTTCCGTTCTTTTCGATTTGAAGATAAACAATTAGCTATGCAAACAGATATTCATCCAGCTTACGAAGCAATTAAAGTGGTATGCAGCTGTGGTAACACGTTCGAAACGCGTTCAACAACTGGTAAAGAAGAATTACACTTAGATGTGTGTTCAAGCTGTCACCCGTTCTACACAGGTAAGCAAAAAATTATGGATACTGCGGGTCGTGTTGAGAAATTTAAATCTCGTTACGGCGCATTCAAGCGTTAATCTGAAGCTTTATGCTTTAAGAAAAAGCCACGATTGTGGCTTTTTTTGTGCCCGCAGAAAGCAGAAGCCTTTACAACCATCAAATCTAAAATGATTGTTGCAAGGGTCTCAACGTAAAATAACACTATTATCATTTTCTACTGAGACATTATTATGGCATTTGACTACATCAACGCCCTGTTAAAAAAAGAAGTGAGCCGCACGCCGATTTGGGTGATGCGTCAAGCGGGCCGTTATTTGCCAGAATACCGCGCAACACGCGCCAAAGCTGGTGATTTTTTAAGTCTTTGCAAGAATAGTGAGTTGGCTTGTGAGGTGACACTTCAGCCGCTTGAGCGTTTTGATTTAGACGCTGCGATTTTGTTCTCAGATATTTTGACCATTCCCGATGCTATGGGTCTTGGCTTGTATTTTGCGGAAGGCGAGGGGCCAAAATTTACGCGTCCACTGACAACGCTTGCTTCGATTGACAAGCTTTCAAAGCCCGATGTTGGTACCGAGTTAGCTTACGTTAATGACGCTGTTTCGGTGATCAAGAAAAACCTAAAGGGCCGTGTGCCACTCATCGGCTTTACAGGAAGTCCGTGGACTTTGGCGACTTACATGGTGGAGGGCGGCTCAAGTAAGACTTTTTCTAAAGTCAAAGGCTTGATGTTTGAAAACCCGAAACACATGCACCAATTATTGGACGTGCTTGCCGATACGATAATTGATTATCTCAATGGCCAAATTGAAGCCGGCACCGATTCGGTGATGATTTTTGATACTTGGGGCGGTTCGCTAAACAAAGAATGTTACGAGAATTTCTCGCTGAGATACATGCAGAAAATTGTTGCTGGTATTCATCGTCAATACGAAGGCAGAACAATCCCCGTAACACTGTTCACTAAGGGTGGTGGAGCTTGGCTTGAGCAAATGGCAGCGACCGGCTGTGATGCGCTAGGTCTTGATTGGACGGTTGAGCTGGGAGATGCAGAAAAACGCGTTGGCAGCCAAGTGGCCCTACAAGGTAATTTAGATCCTTCGGTGCTCTACGCGACACCTGAAGTGGTGGAAGCAGAAGTCAAAAAAGTACTGGATCAATTCAAAGGTGGCACCGGCCATGTATTCAACTTGGGTCACGGCATTACTCCAGACGTTAACCCTGACAATATGAAAGTATTGGTCGACACTGTTCACAGTTATTCGCAATCAAAATAAAATACATTTGAGCGCCGACAATAAATTGTCTCTAAGTGCTTATGTGATAAAATTTAGCCCTTATTCAGCTGATTAAACCGATGTCGAACCTTAGTAATATTTTTAGCAATCTTAAGCAATCTGGTCAAAAAGCCTTTATTCCGTTTATTACTACGGGCGATGGCGGTATGGACAATTCAGAAGCCGTAATGTTTGCCCTCGTGCAAAACGGTGCCGATATTATCGAACTCGGTATGCCATTTTCAGACCCAATGGCCGATGGCCCTGTGATTGCAAAGTCACATGAGCGTGCAGTGGCTGCTGGCGTTAATTTGCATTATGTTTTTGGCTTGGTTGAGCGCCTCAGAGAGCACGACAATACAACCGGCGTGGTGCTCATGGGTTACACCAACCCAATTGAAGTGTTTGGCTACAAGGCCTTTGCTGAGCGTGCACAAGAGGCCGGCGTTGACGGTGTTTTGGTGGTGGATATGCCGCCAGAAGAGGCGCAAGATTTTAAAGCTGAGTTGGACGGCGTTGGTATTGATTTAATATTTTTGGTGGCACCGACCACAACCGATGAGCGTTTAAAAATGATCTCAAAAGTTGCCTCGGGTTTTGTGTATTTTGTCTCTCTTAAAGGGGTAACCGGTGCTGGAAACATTGACATCGACTCTGTGAATCACCATCTAGCTCGAATCCGTAAAGTGATCGATTTGCCGGTGGGTGTTGGCTTTGGCATTAAAGATGCGGAGACAGCCAAAAAAGTAAGCGAGTCTGCAGACGCTGTTATTGTTGGCAGTACGATTGTCTCTATTATTGAGCAATTGTCCTATGACAGGGATAAAATGGTGACGAAAGTTGGACATTTGGCTCGACAAATTTCAAGTGCCATTAAACAGGATTGACTATGAGTTGGTTGGAGAAAATATTGCCTTCAATTGGCAAAAATGCTAAAAAGAACATCCCTGAAGGTTTGTGGAGCAAGTGTCCTGAATGTCAGAGTGTGCTTTACAAAGAAGAGTTAAAGCGCCTAAACCATGTTTGTCCCCAATGCGATCATCATTTACGAATTTCTGCCAGAGATCGTTTAGAGGGCTTTCTAGACGACGCTCCTCAAGTAGAAATTGGTGCCAATATCGAATCTGTAGATCCTTTAAAGTTTAAGGATCAAAAAAAATACAAAGACCGCTATATCGACGCTCAGAAAAAAACTAAAGAGAAGGATGCCTTAGTGGTTAAGCAAGGCTTACTGTACGGTATGCCAGTGATTGTTGCAGCCTTTGAATTTAAGTTTATGGGTGGTTCGATGGGATCCGTTGTTGGTGAGAAATTTACCAGAGCGGCGGACGCTGCGATTGCTCATGGCTACCCACTGATTTGCTTTTCCGCCAGTGGTGGTGCGCGTATGCAAGAGGGCCTTTTCTCTTTAATGCAGATGTCAAAAACCGCCTTAGCGGTTAAATTGTTGGCCGATAAGAAAATTCCGTTTATTTCGGTTTTAACCGACCCTACAATGGGCGGTGTTTCTGCCAGTTTTGCTATGTTGGGCGATATTCACATTGCCGAACCAAAGGCGCTTGTTGGTTTTGCTGGCCCGCGAGTGGTGGAGCAAACGGTGCGTGAAGAATTGCCGGAAGGCTTCCAGAGAAGTGAATTTTTGCTAGAAAAAGGCGCCATTGATATGATTGTTCATCGCTCAAAATTGCGCGAAACAATCCATCAGATTCTCTCAGCA
>JBBWVS010000087.1:0-19729 GCA_050256335.1 Gammaproteobacteria bacterium
GCTTGTTTCACCAATTGAGGAATAATTTCCGTAGCAAAAACTTGATTGGACAATTGACTTATTATTGCCGCTCCATAGCCGCTGCCCGCGCCAACTTCCAAGACCTTGTCTGTTTTATTCAGGCTTAAAAGCTCGATCATCGCCAATACTGTAAAAGGTTGGGAGATTGTTTGTCCGAAGCCAATTCTTAACGGTGCATCACAGTAGGCTTCAGATGTTAAATGAGCGGGCACAAATTGCTCTCTAGGGGTCGCAGCAAAGGCCTCAAGTACTTTTTTGTCATTAATAAGTCCACGATCTCGCCATTTTTTTATAAGCGCATCTTTCATCAATTTACCTTTTTGCCAAAATAGCCACTCTAAGGGGTATGGGTATTGTCTTTAATATATTAGCAACAATCGATAAAAACCTTAATTGAGCCACCCCATTGAGTAGCTGTATCTAGCCAACATTGTAAGAGACATAACAACAACCAGCAGTCGGATAACTTTGGGGTTGACTCTTACCAAATAATGCGCACCCAACGAGGCACCAATCACTTGGCCGCCCATCATCAGAAAGCCAACCATCCAAACAACATGACCGAAACTCAGAAAAACGATTAGAGAGGCGACATTAGAAGCAAGATTGAGTGGCTTTGCTACTATGGAAGATTTAATCAAATCAAGTCGTTTAAAAGCAACACCGGTCAACACATAAAACGAACCCGTACCCGGCCCAAACATACCATCATAACCACCGATTATTGGCAGAATGACGTTTTGATAGTTGCGCTGCACACCATGCGACTCACGCTTGCTCTTCACTTCTGGTGAAATAATAAAATACAGAGCGATAAAACCTAAAACGACAGGAATCACAAAGGATAAAACCTCTGTATCAATAAATTGCACAATGACCGCACCAATCGCCGACCCAATAAACGTGGCACGCACTAAGATTTTTATCTCTTGCCAGTCAAATTTTTTCTTCTTAAACAACAATAAAGTTGCTACGCCTATACCAAAACTTGCTTGTAGTTTATTGGTGCCTAGTACCAAAATTGGCGGCATACCACTCATCATCAATGCTGGTATTGCAAGTAGCCCACCACCACCGGCCAAAGTGTCTAAAAATCCAGCGAGTATGCCGATGACAAATAAAAATCCTAGAACTTCCAATGTGTAATTTGCCAATTCCATAATTATGCCACCGCCTTAACTGGTTATGCTAAGCGCTAATCTCACGCCAAATCCGATAAAAATAATCGCCATCAAACTCTTTAGCACTTTTCCCAGCGTTGAATTCACACTCAATTTTTTGGCAACACTCGATGCCGACCAAGCAACAAAAACACTCCACAAAGTAGCATTAAAAATGAATATTGTGCCAAGTATTAAAAATGCCAAAATTGAATTATCGTAACTTACATCAACAAACTGAGGGAAAAATGCAAGAAAAAACAAGGCCACCTTTGGGTTTAGAACGTTGATCAATATTGCTTTACCCATGACAGCAAAAAAACCACCTTTTTTGGAGGTGTTATTTGTAGAAATTGCAACTTTATTTTTGCTTATTAATAGCGAGCAACCCAAATACACTAGATAGGCCGCACCTATATATTTAACAACTGAGAAGGCAAATTCTGAAGTTGCTAATACTGCGCTTAAACCCAGTACAGCAATGCAAATATGAACAATACAGCCCATACTCGCGCCAAGCCCTGCGGCAATACCATAGCGGACACCTTGAGATATAGAGCGATCAATAAGATAAAGAAGGTCGGCGCCTGGTGTCATGTTCAACAACAAGCCCGAGATAACAAACAGCCACAAATCGTTTATCCCAAGCATTCAAACTCGCTAGCTAAAAAGCGATAATTGTACTATTTTTTTTGCCAAATAACTGGGAGAAATCTTCGCATAAGCGTTCATCGTTTGCTAGGGTTTTTGTAAACTAGATAGCCCCATGGCACTCTGTGGGTGGCGCACATTGTTTGTAAGCAGTTGCGCACGAAGGGCCACCAGGGCTTGCAAAAAACTGCAAACTGGCCTCCTGCCATATCTCAAAATTTTATTTTTTATACCTTTCCGCTTCTTCGGAGCCACCGGTAGCAGTTCCTTTACTATAAGAATGAGCGCCAGCTCCAGCAAGCTCTCCATTCTGAACAATAAGATATTGAGATCTAATTGACATACCATCAAAAAAACATTCTAATATTTCTCTTGTGCCGGCGGCATATCTTGCCTGTGCTGATAATGATGTACCCGAAGTGTGCGGCGTCATACCGTGATTGGGCATAGTTCTCCAGACGTGATCGTTAGGCGCCGGCTGCGGAAACCAAACGTCTCCAGCATACCCACTTAACTGTCCAGACCTTAAGGCGTCTGCAATTGCCTCTCTATTACAAATCTTACCTCTGGCAGTATTAATGAGATAAGCGCCTTTTTTCATCTTGCCAATTAAGTCTTCATTAAACATGTCTTCTGTTTCTGGATGTAATGGGCAGTTAATCGTCACCACATCACATACAGCAACCATTGATTCCACAGACTCGTGGAACGTTAAATCCAATTCTTTTTCGATTGATTTAGGTAATCTATGTCTATCAAAATAATGCAAATGAGTTTCAAAAGGCTTTAATTTTCTTAAAACTGCTATCCCTATGCGACCTGCTGCGACAGTGCCTACGTGCATACCTTCTATGTCATAAGAGCGCTGTACAGCATCGGCAATATTCCAGCCACCTGATTTTGCAATAGCATGTTGATTGTGATAATCTCTAACCATCGCTAAAATCATCATCACAATATGCTCAGACACAGAAATCGAATTACAATACGTCACTTCAACCACATCAACTTTATTATCCATTGCAGCCTGTAGATCAACGTGATCTGATCCAATACCTGCGGTAATTGCCATTTTTAGATGCTTTGATTTCTCTATGAGCTCTCTGGTTAAATAGAAAGGCCAAAATGGTTGAGATATTACAATGTCAGCATCCACTATTTCTTTGGCAGCAACCGAATCTGTGCCGTCTTTATCAGAGGTAACGACTAATGTATGTCCTCTTTCTTCTAAAAATTTTCTTAATCCCAATTCACCAGAAACACAGCCAAGTAACTCGCCTGGCGTAAAGTCAATCGCTTTTGGTGTTGGCAACGTCATACCATCCGGATACTTTGCTAACTCTGGCAGTTGACTTAATGGATAGCTCTTCGGCATTCCGCCTTCAGGATCATCATACAATATACATAGTATTTTCATCACGCACTCCTGTTGTTTTAAGGCTCATAATACTCCATGTATTATCACTCATGCATCAATAATCATCTCTGGGGATATTGCTGCTTGTTGCAGGGCGCCATGATTTGATTCATTTCTTTATAAGACATGGTAAGTTTTAACCGCACCGGGGGCGGTGCATTGATTCGACTCTTGTAACGTTATAGGTATGGCTTCTAACTTCACACTGGCAGGTTTGTAAGGCGTGTTTTTTTTACCCTTAATTGGGCCATATAACTGGAAACCAATCTTCTCTTAAGCGCTCGCCTGTGGTTTGATTAATGTCTGGAAAATTTGGCGATGTTCTACCAGGGCGCTGTCTGTACCTCACGTTATCACCAACCAATCGAAACGACAAAGTGCGACTGACTGAGCTCTTGGTGTTGGCATTGGCGCCATGCAACGTTCTAAAATCAAAAGCGACAACATCCCCTGGTTCAATTGCCCACTGTTTAATTTCAAAATCAGATTTCTCAATCTCTGGGATGTCCATAAACAGGCTATCATCTTCATAAAAACTTTCATTGCTTGACCAGCTGGTCGGTCGAATTTCTTTATCTAACTTATGACTGCCGGCAGCACACTTCAAAGAAAGTGCAACATCTCTTTCCTCAAGAGGAAGCCAAAAACTCACCGTTTGCGAGCCTTGTACGCAGTAATAAGGGATGTCCTGATGCCAAGGTGTTGGCACTCCAGAACTGGCTTCTTTGTGTAGATAGTGATCGTGAAAAAACTGCGCTGTCTTGGATTGCATCAGCTCAGTCGCCACTGCGCCCAAAGGAGAATTCAGAACAAAATTTTGGTATTCAGGAATCCTCTGCCAATTGCAAAAATCTTCCAAAAATTGCCCTTGATGGCTATCGGACTTATGAATAAGTGCGCTTTCGCTAGGGTTGTCAATATGAAAGTCTGCACCTTGTCTTAAGGTATCCATCCAATCACTAAAAACACCACGCAAAACAACCGCGCCATCCCGACGAAAATCATCAATTTCTGCATTTGAAATATACTTATTCATCAACTATAACCTGCAATAATCACAAGAGTCCTATCCTGCAAATGATAAACAAAATACGAGTGTGTATTTGCAAATAAACAGAGATAATATTGATCATGAAAATTTTCACATTTTTGTTTTCTATTAAACAAATTCCAGCCGTTTATTGGAGTGCTAAACAACCTCTTACTCTTAAGCCAAAACCATTAACTCTACTATTTTTAATATTTGGCTTACTGTTGTTTGGCCTAGGTGAATCGATCCTTATTGCCAGTGGTGCAGGCGTTAGTCCATGGACAGTTCTTGCTCAAGGTGTCTCAAACTACACAAATTGGTCGATTGGCTTTTCCACTTTTATCCTCAGTGCTTGTGTTTTATTAATTTGGATACCTCTAAAGCAAAAACCTGGAATAGGAACGATCCTCAATGCTTTAATCATTGCCCTGGCAATTGAACTATCACTACCTTATCTACCTCACCCGCAAACTTACTTGTTTCAAATTCTACAAGTTATCACAGGTGTTATGATTGTTGGATTCGGTAGTGGTTTCTATCTTATTGCTAACTTAGGCGCGGGTCCTCGTGACGGTTTAATGATTGGCTTGCAAAAAATAAGCAACTATCCTATCACTCAAGTACGAACAGCAATAGAGATTAGTGTTGTTACAGTTGGCTGGTTAATGGGTGGTATTGTGGGCCTGGGCACGATAATTTTTGCTCTCGGCATAGGTCCCTCAGTATCTCTCGGCTTTTACTTGGTCAACAAATTTTCAATGCCTGTAAAAAAATCCAATTGATTAACCCTAAATTAAGAGGAGTCAATTTTTATTCAACAGCAGCTCTTATCCTCTTGAATCGGTGGGCAAGGATTGGTACCATAAGAACAATATACGCAACAATCACCAGGCAGCGGTTTTAGCAAAGTATTGCAGGATTTACACTCATAAAAAAACTGACAAGCATCGGTAGGCATTACCTCTTCAACGGAAAATCCACATTCAGGGCAAGTAATTACAGATTTGATTTCAATACTCATAACGCAATACCCCCTCCTAAACAAAACGCATATCGTCTAAAAACGGGAATTCTTTCCGAACTTTAGTAACCTCAGTAATATCCATCTCACAAGTGTCGTATTCGCTGGTTTTGCTGGTTTGCAGTAAAACCTCGCCCGAAGGATGAATAACCATGGAGGATCCGTTGTACTTCAAACCCATACCATCACCTCCAGTACGATTAACACCCACAACAAAGCACTGATTTTCAATCGCTCTGGCAATAAGCAATTGCTGCCAATGCAATTCTCGAGAATCTGGCCAATTAGCAATGACAAAAATCACCTCAATATCCTTTGCCACTTTGCGAAAAATCTCAGGAAAACGTAAATCATAACAAATAAAAACAGCGCACTTAGTGTTGGCAATTTCAAAAGTAACCGTTTCATTACCAGAAGCAAAGTATTTACCCTCGTTAGCGTAATTAAACGGTTGCAACTTTGAATATCTTGCCACTTCTTGACCGTAATGATCAAAAACAAAGGCGAGATTATTGGCTTTTTTGTTAACGGGCTTTTCAGTTATTCCAGCAACAACATTGATTAGGTGATTTAATGAGAACTGTTGCAGTGCTTGATGTGTTCTGCAATTAGGGGCTTCGCAATACTTACGCATGTCAGCAATGAAGCCGGTGTTAAACACCTCTGGAAAAACAACCACATCACAGCCGTCTGCTTTGGCTTGGGTTACAAATTTTTCAGCACGCTTAAGATTTTCTTCAATATCTTGCCAACGAATATCAAGGGAAATGGTTGCAACTTTCATGGTGTTTTTTGAGGTTATTAGTCCTTGCATTATAGCCGAATCGAAATTATGCAAAATCAATTAAGTTACCAATAAAAGCGATAAAATTACCAAAAGCCCACTATCAAATTGAAAACGAATACTGTAAAGATCTCTTATGGATAAAATAATTGTTCAAAAATCAGACTTTGACCTATCAACAGAAGTCAAGTTTGCTCGAGAAGGCAACTCGGCAACCGGTGCCATCGTTAGCTTTGTTGGCACGGTACGCGACCTTGAAGGTGATTCACTTAGCTCTATGACACTCGAGCATTATCCACAAATGACTGAAAAATCCCTTAAGAGCATTGCCTTAAAGGCGAGAGATCGTTGGGAAATTCAGGCAATTACCATTATTCATCGTATTGGCAAGCTTAAGGTTGAGGATCAAATCGTTTTAGTTATTGCCACTAGCAAACACCGAGGTGATGCTTTTGACGCTTGCCACTTTATTATAGATTATCTAAAAACAGACGCGCCCTTTTGGAAAAAAGAATCGATCAATAACAAGAGCTGTTGGGTTGAATCGCGCAGTAGCGATAAAGACCAAAAAAATCGCTGGCAACCCTAAAGTGCCAAATCTTCCACTCGATTGATATTTGTTAACACTTCAAGATGATTAGAAACATCCACTCTTGCCAATTTTTGCCCTCTATACCACAATGCCATTTTTCGCTCGCCACTGGCCAAAAATTCATCAAGACTAGGGCCAAGATCTGATCTAATCAGAGCAAAAGTGGCGTGCATTATCTGCCCATCGTGAGCAACACATATTTCAGCCAATGAAGCCGCCATTTCCGCAATAATATCATCGATCAACTTACCAGTAACTAGCGGGCTATCGCAAGGCAATACCAGCAAATAAGGCGTTGAACAAGCATTAAGCGCGGCGGAAATACCAGATAAAGGCCCTTGAAAATCAGCTAACTCATCTTCAACCACCTCGCCATAAGCTTGATAAGTGCCGTGATTACGATTGGCGCTAATCAGTATTTTGCCAACTTTTCCCCGAACAACATCGCAAGCATAACCAATCATCGGTTTGCCACGAAATTCAATCAAGCCCTTATCATCACCACCCATTCTTGAGGATCGTCCACCCGCCAAAATAACCGCTGTTATCTCGCTTTTATTGATTTTATTCACGTAAAGTCCATGCCTTTTGGTTGAAAAAACCCTGTTTTTAACAAGTTATTTGCAATGAGAAAAACCCACTGCAATTGTATAATACACAGATTGAGACCTTGATCCTTTAAAGCTTATGAACAATCAAGCCCTAACCTGCGATTCGCCTGTATTCAATCAGTCGATGATGAGCGCCGATTCAGCATTGGATTTTTTGCTTAAGGCTGCACTCGGCCCAAACAAAACCGAAGTCGTTGGTTTGGACGACGCGCTTGGTCGTATTTTGAGTGAGGAGATCAACTCTTCAATCAACGTTCCAGGATTTGATAATAGCGCGATGGATGGTTATACCATTGCCCTCGCTAACGAGCACCTTAATAAAGAAAATTTGAGCTTTGCTATTGTTGATAGAATTCCTGCGGGCTCAACCGGCAACGAACTGAATGAAGGCTGTGCAGCTCGCATTTTTACCGGTGCACCCATCCCAAAAGGAGCCAACACCGTCATTATGCAAGAAGAGTGTCAACTGTCTGAAGATGGCTCTCAAATTACCATTGATCGCGCAATTAATCTAAATGAAAACATTCGCCCAACAGGCAATGACATTGTTGAGGGCGGTGTCATTCTGCAAAAAGGAAGACAACTTCAACCTCAAGATATCTCGTTAGCCGCCTCTGTTGGTGTTGATAAGTTAAGCGTTTTTTCTCAAATTAAAATTGGTGTCTTTTTCACCGGTGACGAATTGGTTGAACCGGGCAATCCGCTGGCTGCTGGAAAAATCTACAACTCCAATCGCTACGCTTTGGTGGCACTTCTAAAGCAAGTAGGTTGCGAGGTTATCAATCTCGGTAATATCGAAGACAAATTCGAATCGACTTGTCACGCCCTCTCAGAACTCTCTGGCAAGTGTGATCTCATTATGACCACGGGCGGTGTTTCCGTTGGTGAAGAAGATCATGTCAAAGGTGCGGTGGAATCTTTAGGTGAACTGAGTTTGTGGAAAATTCGAATGAAACCAGGCAAACCATTGGCTTTTGGTAAGGTTGGCAATACCGCATTTATTGGCTTACCTGGTAACCCGGTTTCCAGTTTTGTTACCTTTGCGATTTTTGCTCTGCCCTTTATTAAGAAAATGCAAGGCAATAGCAAATATCAAGCAAACGCCATTAAAGTTCAGGCAAACTTTGATTGTAAGCGCGCCAAGCCAAGACGCGAATACGCGCGTGCTCGACTGGATTATTCAACAGGCAGGGCCCAAGCAAATCTCTTTCCAAAACAAGGCTCTGATGTTATGAGCTCTATTGTCTGGGCCGACGGCATCATTGAGATTCCTGAAAACACCACATTTGAGGCAGGCGAACTGCTCAACTACTACCCGCTAAGCGAGTTAACACGATGAGTAAATTAACCCACATTAACAACAAAGGCGAAGCGCAAATGGTTGACGTCTCCGGTAAGGTCAGTACCGCTCGTGAAGCCAGTGCTGGTGCTGTCGTTCATATGAAAAAAGAAACACTGGATTTGATTGTTTCTGGCTCACACAAAAAAGGCGACGTACTCGCCGTTGCTCGTATTGCTGGTATTCAAGCGGCAAAAAAATGTTGGGAGCTTATCCCACTTTGCCATCCTTTAATGCTCTCAAAAGTCACGGTTGAACTCACACCGAATGAGAACGACTCAACGATAGAAGTTGTTGCTACCGCCAAATTAGAAGGAAAAACCGGCGTGGAAATGGAGGCACTGACAGCCGCTAGTATTGCCGCGTTGACTATATATGACATGTGCAAAGCAGTCGATCGCTTCATGCGCATTGACAATGTGCAATTGTTAGAGAAAAAAGGCGGTAAATCTGGCCACTGGAAACTTGAATTATGAATCAACTAATTGACCCATTTGACCGGCGCATTACTTATCTGCGCGTCTCAGTAACGGATCATTGTAACTACCGTTGCCACTATTGTCGTGACGAAGACCACCAAACACACACGCGCCGTTCTGAAGTGCTCTCGTTCGAAGAAATTGCCAAAATTGTGCGTCTTTTTGCCGAGCTCGGCGTCACTAAAGTAAGACTTACCGGTGGTGAGCCCCTGCTGAGAAAAGATATTCTAGATTTAACTAAAATGTTGGGGGAAATCCCTGGATTAACCGATATTCCTCTTTCAACCAACGCTCATCTTTTGCCAAAAATGGCTCGCCAATTAAAAGATCACGGCATTAACCGTCTCAATATTTCACTTGATACACTTATTCCCCAACGTCATAAAGACATTACTCGGGGTGGTGACCTTGACGTTGTAATTAAAGGCATTGATAAAGCCATCGAAGTCGGAATGAAGCCGATTAAGCTCAACATGGTCGTCATGAAAGGTGTTAACGATGATGAAATAGAAGCGATGGTGGAGTTTGCTATTGATAGAGGTCTCGATATTCGTTTCATTGAAACCATGCCGATTGGTCTTGCTGGCATTGAAGCTGTTGACAAGCACTATTCAGAAGCAGCCATTCTTGAGCGTATTCAGAAACGTTATGGTGATAAACTCATCGCGCAAAAAGCCAAACAAACCGACGGCCCAGCTAAGGCACTATTAATCGAAGGCACCAATACAAGAGTGGCCACTATTTCGGCGGTATCGAACCATTTCTGTGGCACGTGTAACCGCGTACGAATGACCGCCAAAGGTGATTTGATCTTGTGTCTCGGCCAAGAAGATTCTGTCTCACTACGTGATGCCATTCGCTCAAACATGACCGACGGCGAAATCAAAGCACTGATTGTCAACGCCATTACCAAAAAACCAGAAAAGCACGTTTTTAGCTCAGTAATCGACAATATCAGCAACCGCCAAATGGTGGAAATCGGCGGATGAATATTCTTTTTTTTGCTTCTCTTAAAGAGAGCCTTAATACAGCTTCTGAAAAAATTACTATTGACGCAGATGCTACCGTTGCATCAATTAAAAACCAGTTGATTGAGAAACACGGTGAAAAATATTTTCCAAAAAACATACTTTGCGCTGTGAATCACGAAATGGTTGATGATAACACACTCGTTACAGAGGGCGATGAAGTGGCATTTTTCCCGCCGGTGACTGGCGGATAAGGAACTTTATGAAAAACATTATTAAAATTGGCTTTCTCACAATTTCTGACAGAGCATCACGAGGCGAGTATGAAGATATTAGTGGCCCAGCCATGCAACAGTGGATATCTAGCGCTCTAACGTCGCCCTATGAGAGCGTTGTAAGAATTATTGAAGACGAGCAACCGCTCATAGAAAAAACGTTAATTGAACTGAGTGACGAACTTGGTTGCAATGTTATTCTCACCACCGGTGGCACCGGCCCAACTAAGCGGGATGTCACTCCGGAAGCAACGTCGACGGTGTGTGAAAGAATCTATGATGGCTTTGCCGAGCAAATGCGAGCGGTATCACTGCGCACCGTACCCACCGCCATTCTTTCACGCCAAATTGCCGGCACGCGCGGTAATTGCCTAATCATCAATCTACCGGGTAAACCGATTGCGATTGCTGTTTGCTTGGGAGCGGTTTTTCTGGCCGTGCCAAAATGCTTAGAATTGCTTGATAACTCAATCATGCAAATCGATAAAGATTTTGTCAAACAGGATTTTGACTAGACGCCCTCCCTAATTGATAAGCCTCAATTAAGGCTTTTTTTACACCCTCTGTCATTTCGCTCGAATTAAGGTGTTTTGCGGTAACCACTTCAATCTGCTCAAGACAAAATACTTGCTCGTAACGCTGCCTTAAAAGTACTAAATCAAGAGACTGGTTATCGATACAACCCTCAGCACAACCCTTGGCCTGCGAGAACTGGATAGTCTGGTCCATCATTATTTCCAGTTGATAAGAATACAAATCAATGTCATGTTCTTGCGCAAGTTGCAGATAGATCGATTGGTAAAAGTCCTCGTGAGAGATAATATTTTCAATATTAATCACGCTTTGCAGTGTGTGGCTCTTTCCTTGATAATCAAAAGAAAGAGATGCAAGTAATGAGTGAGTAACCATCACTTTGTCAGGGACATGAAAAGTTTCGGTAACTCCTTAGGCAGCGACTCAATCCGATCAATAACAGAGTAGTGAGAGCCAAAAATATCTGAAATATAGCCATCTGCTTTATTATCCAGACTAATACAATACGGGTACATACCCTTTTGTTGGCACTCTTGAACAGCCTTATGAGTATCTTTAATAAGCACTTTTGAATTAGGTACATCGATATCGGAAGGCTCGCCATCGGTCAAAATCAACATCAATTTTTTGTCGCTTTGCTGCAAATCAAGATAATGCGCACCATGGCGAATAGCCGCCCCCATGCGAGTAGAATATTCAGCTTTCAGATCCGCCAATCTTGACTTAACCGTATCGTCCCAATGTTCGCTGTAACCCTTGATATGGTAGTACATAACCCGCTCACGCGTGTCTGAATTAAAACCAGCAATGGCAAAATTATCACCCAATTGTTCAACTGCCCAGCCCAACAAAGAAACCGCTTCTTGTAATAATTCCAAGATAGAACGATTTGTGCCAGGGACAATATCATTTAAAGATTCGGACAAATCAAGCAAAAGTAGCACCGAAACACTGCGTGAATCGTGCTCGAAATCGGTATTAATACGTGTGTCTGGCTGAGAACCATTCTTAAAGTCAATGACACTACGAAGAGCAATATCCAAATCCAACTCAGCGCCTTCTTCCTGATATCGTAAACGTTTTTTGTTTTGCGGCTTTAAAAGATCTAGCACTCGCTTGAGTTGCTTGACCAAATTAGAATGTTTCTCCAACAACTCATCGATTTTAGAGGGGTCCGAATGAGAGTGTAGACGCTCATACACAGAGACCCAATCGGGTTTATAAGACTTGTGAAAGCAATCCCACTCATCGTAATAACGTGGTGGAATCGCCTCGACAGAAATAGGCTCCATATCGTTATACAGCTCTGCAATAAATAACTTTTCTCCCTCATCCTCTCTTTCAATAAATCGCCACATCATACGATTATCGTCTCGATAGGATGCCTCGGTATTATCAAAATATAAATCCGCGAGAGAATCCGATGCGCGTCTAGTTTTGGCAAGAAACGAAATACCTAGAGCCAAACTGTCCTCGGTACTTGTATTTTCCTTATCGGTCATCAGCGCCTTAAAACGGGCGGCATAATCCAAGATATCCGTGTTTTTATAAGGATGATTATCATCGATTAATGCACGTGACAATATCGATGCACGATGCTTAACCCCGGACTGCTTTGTTTCATCGCAATCAAACTCACCCAACTCGGGCATTAAATTTCGCCAAATACTGACCAACCCTGGATAACGTTTAGCAGATAAATACTCTACGCGCGCATCCTCAAACACCTCAGCAAACAACCTTTGATGCGGACTCAAGTTATCCGCAATCACGGCCTTGGTGAACTGCTGATGAGCAATCAAATGTGATATCAATGCCAAATATCGACGCAACGGCGAAACGCCATTCAGTTCGCTATAAACATCAGGCAAGCGAATAGTGTCATCTTCGATGTAGGGTCTAAAAAATTGCAGTCGTTCAAAATCCGATGAATAAGGGGCATACACATAATCTTTATCCCATAAGGACTTCTGTAGTAGGTAAAGCTGCCTTTCAACATCAACAAACAGCAAGCCCTGACGCTGACGCTGAAAAACAGCACGTGAATCCGAAGTCGATAAAGAGAAAAATGCCTCTTGTTGATCGGGGTGCCTTTTAAAATAACGCAAACCATAATCAACCCAAGCATAAGCACCTTTGTAGTCAAGTCGGCCTAAAATCATGCCAATTTTCGATAACAACGCCTTAAATGAGGGCGAGCTATGGGTTACATGAATACCGTGCACAGAATAAGTCGTCTTTGCCAAGTGATAGTCAATAAACGCTAAATACTCATCCAATTCATCGGGCTTGGCGTGGTTAATAACTTCCATGAAACTGAGAAGAAAATCCACCAAAAAATCTTTATTCGGGCTTCTTACGATTGTTTGATAGCAGAAATCGGTAATTTTTTTAATTGACCCTTCGCCAAAATGCTCACCCACCCAATACATCATATTGACAAAGGTAATGGAAATAGAGGGTCCCTGGCCAATTTTTGCAAAGAACTCTACGCCATCGTAGTACTCATCCAGCAAGGCTGGGCTTAATCTTTGTCGAGCTGTTTCAATTTGCTTGTTGAACTCAGTGTGTACCGAATCAAAAGCACAATGTAATTGTCGAGGCTGAATAGACTTTGTCATGACCATGAAGCTCTTGGGTTAGCCAAAGATAGCCTCAATTGAAGTTTGCATTGTTTCGCGCACTTCGGTGTCGTCCGTAATAGGTTTTACCATTGCCATCTGACAGGCGTCCTTCACATCAACACCGCCAACAATTAACGTCCCTGCATAATTAAGCAGTCTTGTTGAAGCGCCTTCATCAAGTCCGTGCCCCACCAGCGCTCGAGTAGTGTTGGCAAATTGCACCAACTTAACAGCGATGTCTTGATCAACACCAGACTCTTGCGCAACAATCATTGTTTCTAGTTCTTCACTAGCAAAGTCAAAGTCCATCGCCACAAACCGCTGCTTTGTTGATTGTTTCAAATCTTTCATTAATGACTGATAGCCAGGATTGTATGAAATAACCAATTGGAAATCGGGGTGTGCTTTTAATAGCTCACCTTTTTTGTCAAGCATTAACTCGCGTCTGTGATCTGTTAATGAATGAATCACCACCATTGTATCTTGGCGCGCCTCCACCACTTCATCAAGGTAACAAATTGCGCCATGACGCGCGGCCAATGTTAAAGGGCCGTCAATCCATTTCGTACCATTTGCGTCCAACAAGAAACGACCAATCAGATCAGAGGCGGTAATGTCTTCATTGCAAGAAACGGTAATAATCGGCTTATCTAGCTGATGCGCCATGTGCTCAATAAAGCGTGACTTACCACAACCAGTTGGTCCCTTGATCATCACCGGCAAGCGAGACTGGTATGCGGCAGTGTAGAGCTCTACCTCATTAGATTGCGCTTGATAGTAAGGCAACTCCCCTACTTTAAACTGATTTATGTCAAAATTTTCCATCAATATACCTCAAGATTTCGATTGTTTAATAAATGTAATTATTCTTGCTATTTTAATGTGAAAATTAACACCTCATTCGTCAAAGAATTTGTCAAATACATAACCCAGAAAAAAGCCTTTTCATGAACAATAGAGACCACTCACTTGATCTAATGCGCGGTGCTGCCATCTTGATGATGATTGCCTTTCATCTGATTTACGATCTTAATGAGTTTGGCTTTACGGACATCCCCCTTTCCGGTTATTGGTTAACGACGTATTGGCGCTATTTAATTGTTTTTTTATTTCTCAGCTCTGTCGGTATCAGCCTTGTTCTGGCTTACGGCCAACAATTCAATATTGTTAAATTTAGTAGACGGATGGCTCTTCTTGGTTTGGCCGCTTTAGCGGTGTCACTGGGCACCTATTTGATGTTTCCTAACGCTTGGGTTTATTTTGGTATTTTGCATTTGATTTGGGTCTCTTGTGTAATCGCTGTTCCTTTTGTCAAAGCACCTAATACGTCGCTGCTAATTGGGGTTGTTATTCTAGGTTTAGGGTATTTTAATCTTCCCGACCTATCCTTCTTAAAAGCGTTATTGTCGGATAATCTTCCAGGCGCTAGTATTGATTTCTACCCACTTTTCCCATGGCTTTCTCTTGTTTTTATTGGCATTTACTTAGGTCACAACCCTTGGCACAAAAAAATCATCACCTTCCGTTCAACTTTTATCCAATATTTGGGGCAACACGCCTTGCTTATCTATCTTGTGCATCAAGTGTTACTCTTTGGGCTGGTGGCCACGATTTATACTTTGGTCAGCTGATAAAACGTAACTAGCCCAAATGCTATTATTTATGAACGCCTAACTTTTCTCTCCAGCCTGGATATAGAAGGTCTGCATCGCCCGGGAACGATTCAAATGCTCTTGCAAACTCATTATGCTCTTTGGCAAACTCGATTGGATCAGCGCCAGCTTTCCAACATTCAAAGGCTTGACGCAGAGACGTTGCGCCTGCTGCAGGCGAATCAATATGACCGTAAGCACCACCGCCAGAAGTATTAATAACATTACCATGGCCAAGATTCTCAAAGAAGCCCGGTAGGCGCAATGCATTCATACCGCCTGAAATAATTGGCGTGGTTGGCTTCATACCAAACCACTCTTGGTGGTAGAACGGACCATCGGCGCTATCACGCTCAATCATATAGGCGATATTTCTATCATCAGCACCACCCTCCATCTTACCGTAGCCCATAGTGCCCACATGAATGCCCGAAGCGCCCATTAAACGTGAAAGCTTCGCCAGTACAAATGCCGTATAACCACGAACCGAAGAAGGTGAGGTTATCGCGCCATGACCTGCCCTATGATAGTGTAAGTACTGGTTAGGGTAGTTACGACGTGCAGTCGTTACCATGCCACAACCACCAACATAGCCATCCACAAGAAAAGCGACGTGATGAGCATTTTCACCAAAAGTTTCTAGAATGTAGTCTGCACGAGCACACATTTCATGATGATCGTCTGCAGTGATGTTGGCGGAGAAGATTTTTGCCTCGCCTGTTTCGTCTTGTGCGCGCTTCATTGAATCCGCAACCAAAGGAGTCACATCTTTCATGCGGGCGTAAACTTGGTTGCCTTGAGGTTCGTCGTTCTTAATAAAGTCGCCACCTAACCAGAACTGATAAGCAGCCTCTGCAAATGGCTTGGGACGCAAGCCCAACTTGGGCTTAATTATCGTACCGGCAATGTAGCCACCATCGATGCGTGAACGGCCTAGCAAATTCCAAAGATCCGTGATGTCTTTAGACGGGCCATCGAAGATATCAAGCATGGATTTTGGCACCCATAAATCTTGCATTTGCGCACATTTCACATCACCCATGCCTTGGTTGTTGCCAATAGCAAGGGTTAAGAATGAAACAACCATGGCACGGCCATCAATTAGGTTGCGGTCAAATAAATCATTCGGATAGGCAAGTTTCATCCAACCCTCGGCTTCGTTGATCTCATATACCATTGCATCTAGGTCTTTGGTAAAGTCATCCGTTGTCGAAACCTCTACGTTTGTACCTGTAGAAGACTCTGCTGCAAAGTGTGCCGCAGTTGACAAATAGCCATAACCTTCGGCAGGTGTCATGGTGTAAGCAACCAATATGTGTTTACCTTCTGCGATAAGCGTCTCCTCGTCTAAAGATAAATCAGCGTATCTGTTCGATTGATCCATTGTGGATTTCCTGTCTGTTTAAAAATAGCTTGATTATAGAAGAGTAATTAAATAATGTAAAATAATAAATATTTAATAAATAATAAGTTTTACTTATAGATGATTAATGATTAATTACACCTTAAAACAACTCTATAGCTTTGAGGCGGTAATAAGGCTTTCAAGCTATACTCTTGCAGGAAAAGAGCTCAACATAACTCAGCCAGCTGTGTATATGCAAGTACAGCAATTACAAGACAATATCGGGGTACGATTGCTTGATATCAGTGGTAAAAAAATCAGCCCAACCTTTGTTGGTAAAAAACTCCATCAAGCAGCAAGAAACATTATTTCTATCGCCGAAGCATCCAAATTAGAAATTGAACACGCGCTTAATCCAGACTCAGGCCACCTACAAATAGCGGTGGCTACAACGGCCAACTCATTCACTTCCAGCTTACTCTTTAAGTTTAAACAGAACTACCCGCAGATGACATTTTACTTGGACGTAACCAATCGCCGCACCTTGCTGGAGAATTTAAAGCATAACAAAGCTGACTTGGTAATTATGGGTGAACCGCCAAAAAACATTCCATTAACCTCCAAGGCCTTTATGGAAAACCCACTAATCGCTATTGCGCACCCAGACAATGCATTACTCAAGAAAAAAAATGTTTCAATTAAAGATCTTGGTAAAGAAACTCTGTTGACGCGGGAAGTGGGCTCAGGAACGCGTATTACCATTGAGCGATTTACCGGACTAAATTTCAACTCAGATATCGAAATTAATTCCAATGAGGCGATTGTAGAAGCCGTTCAGGCAGGCCTTGGCATTGGTTTTGTATCCAAGCATTCGGTTAAATTACAACTTAACAACAATATTATTAAGCAGCTTGATGTGATGCCTTTTCCAATTATTAGACATTGGCATGTCGTGCATCGTAAAGATTCAGAACTCTCACCAATTGCAAGACGATTTAAACAGTTTATTATTGATAATACTCAGGAAGACCTTTGCAACAATTAGCTTCGATACTCGGCGTTTATTTTGACGTAATCATAAGAGAAGTCAGTCGTCCAAACACTCTCAGAGGTTAGGGTGTCACCCATTTCAATGCAGATTACAATATCGGATTTTTTCATTTCAGCACTGCCTGCTTCCTCGGTGTAATTTACATCTGGCTCACCAGAGGTAATAATCGGTAGCTCGTTTAAATAAATATTAATATTCTCAATAACAAGACCATCAACTTTTGCCCGACCAACGGCCGCTAGAATTCGCCCCCAATTTGCATCGCTGGCAAACAACGCTGTTTTCACCAATGGCGAATGTGCAACTGTGTAGGCCACCTCCAAGCAATCATCATTTGTTGCCAAACCACTGGCACAAATTTCAACAAATTTGGTTGCACCTTCACCATCTCTAATAATTTTATGCGCCAAATCTTGCGTTAATTTATTAAGAGCTCCCTGGAATGCATCAAGGCAATCAGTAAGCTGAATACCCGATTGATTCGTTGCACTCAAAGTGCAAGCATCATTGGTTGAAGTGTCACCATCAACAGTAATACGGTTAAAGGATTGATTAACAGCTGTTAACAAACAGGCTTGCAACAGTTGTTGGGAAGCGCCTATATCGGTGACAATAAAGCTTAGCATCGTTGCCATGTCTGGTCGAATCATGCCAGAACCCTTAGCAATACCAGTCAGCGTTACTGTTTTACCGTCAATTTCAAATACTTCTGAATGGCATTTATCAACCAAATCGGTGGTTAAAATTCCTTCAGCAACTTGGCTCATGTTTTCATCAGACAGCAACTCTACCAACTTTTCTGAGCTTTTCTGGAAAGGCTCAAGAGGGAGTAATTGCCCAATCACGCCGGTCGAAAATGGCAGTATTTGTTCTGGTTCTATATTAAGAGCTTCGGCAAATATCTGACAACTCTGATACGCATGCTCGAGCCCTTTTTCACCGGTACCAGCGTTGGCATTTCCGCTATTAATCAGCAAGGCACGAACAGCAGATTGCAAGTGGTTTTTTGCCAGAAGAACGGGCGCGGCACAAAAAACGTTTTGAGTAAAAACCGCAGCGGTGACACTGCCTTCAACCAAAGTTACTAAGGATAAATCTAGCTTTTTTTGATCATTGGGATTTTCATTTGAACTGGATTGTTGAAATGACTTAAAACCGGCTGAAATCGCCGAGCATTCAACACCTGCTATTTGGAGTAAATCATTACGCATTGAAAAGTAATAAAACAATTAGGATAAATTGATTTTACCTAATTTGCCGACTCCACTTTATTACAATCGTGAGCTGTCTAACTTATTAAAAGCAAGCATCAAGATCGCTCCAAATACAACCATCATGAGCGCGGGCACTGCCGCTCTCTCGAATAACCCTTCGGCACTGAGTTCGTACACACGAATAGCCAGTGTATCCCAGCCAAATGGCCTTAACAGGTAGGTCGCGGGCAATTCTTTCATCACATCAACAGCCACCAATAAAGCACCCGCCATAATGCCCGGGGTCATCATTGGTAAGTACACTTGAAAAATCAAGCGAAAGCGTGAAGCACCTAAGAGTCGAGCGCTTTGCTCAAATACTGGCTTAATTTGTTCAGCTGAGGCAGTGGCTGAATTATAGGCAATCGCCATAAATCTAGAAACATACGCAAACAACAACAAAGCAATAGAGCCAAACAGCAAATGATTAAGGGATGAACCGCCAAAGTACTCGTTAATGAGAGAAATGTTTTGTACACCATACATCAAGCCAACTGCCATCACCGAGCCTGGTAAGGCATACCCTAAGGTAGAAAGGCGAATCAATGTCTGCAAAATTTTACTTTTACTTTTGCAGCGACTTGGCAAAGCCAATATCGTGGCAACAGTCACAGTAAGTGCTGCAGCACTCAATGTCAAAATGGCTGTTGAGGTGAAGAAGCCCGTGTATTTTCCACTCCATTCTTTGGCAAAAACATCCACACTCCAAATGATTATTTGCAATATTGGCATGACAAACGAGAGCATAAAAACACCAAAAACAAAGGCGAACAATAGCCAACCAATCCAGCCGTTAGCAGTATACGGCCTAATATGTGAAACGTCGATCGAATAATATTTTGCTTTTCCTCGTGCTCTTCTTTCAAAGTAAATCAAAAAGAAGGCCACTAAAACCAATAGAGATGCCAATTGAGCAGCCACC
>JBBWVS010000088.1:0-3590 GCA_050256335.1 Gammaproteobacteria bacterium
CGATTGCTTTCGCCAAATTTAGAGTAATTATCTTTGTCGTTTCGGCGTCTAAATTAAGCAGCTACTTTAGACGGTTAAACTGTTTCAGGTTGCTTGGTTTTAGCCCCGCCCTGAAAAGGCTCAATAGAATCGAGCACTTCACTCTCTTTTTGCTGTGCGCGATAAAGATCAAAGCGCAATTGCAAGTTGAGCCAGAAGTCCTCTGACGTGCCAAATACTTTGGCGAGTCTTAATGCTGTTGACGGCGTTACACCTCTTTTGCCATTGATTATCTCATTGACTCTTTGGTATGGCACTTGCAGCATATCAGACAACTGAGTTTGAGCGATCCCCATCGGTTTTAAAAACTCTTCTAACAACATCTCACCCGGATGTGTTGGCGCCCTATTTGTTGGTATTCTAATCATCTTCTTTCTCCACTCATGAATGGTAATCTACTATTTCAACGGCTATTGGACCCAACTGGGTCCAAATAAAACAAACTCTATATTGGTCATTAATCCTAATGCTGTGCTGTCCTTTTCTTTTTCCTAATAATTTTTCCAGCATATTGCTTGGCGAAATTCTTAATTCCTCTAATTCAATCACAGAATCCAATTGATCAAGTTTTCTGTTCGCTATTTTCCATAGAATTATTGGACAAATATTTCTAGCTTGCTTGGTGCTCTTTCCGTTAAAAACATCCTCAGTCGCTTGATTCTTAAATGATTGTATCATATTATCATGATAACACGGATACCATGCTATTTTTTATAATTACAATGATGAATAGAAGGGAAATCAATCAACGGAACTTATATTACGCAAGCAAGGTAAAAAAAATGAGGTGAGAATTGTGGTGCATCAATAAATATTTTCTGTCTTTTTGCTTGCAATTGTCGAAGTTTGGTACAAAATAACACTTGATTTTTTAACAAAAAATAGAGCAATAATTATGAGTTGGTGGACAACAGTTATAGGTGGAGCAGTTGGCTTTATGCTTGGTGGGCCGCTAGGTGCAATGCTCGGTGTGGCTTTCGCGGGTAATTTTTCTAAAAGAAAATCCAGTTTTGGTGGATTTGCTAAAAATTACAATCTAGGCGATCAGCAGCGCGTTCAAGCAGCGTTTTTTAGTAGTTTGTTTTCAGTTATGGGCTATCTTGCTAAGGTCGATGGCAAGGTATCAAAGTCTGAAATCCTCCTAGCACAGCAAGTTATGCAACAAATGCAATTAGCAGACGATATGCAAAAAGTTGCAAAAGAGTTGTTTAACCAAGGCAAGAGTGAGGGCTTCAATCTAGACGAAGTTCTTGAACAGTTCCGCACTGAAAGTCATAGGCGTACACACTTAATACGCATGTTTTTAGAAATTCAAATCCAAGCGACTTATGCCGATGGCGTGTTGGACGATAAAGAACGCGACGCACTTAAATACATCGCTCAAAAACTGCATTTCCCTATTCATGAATTAGAAAACCTGATTCAGCAGTTTTCCGTGACCAGTAATCATGCTAGCAAACTAACCCTTGACGATGCCTACGTTATATTGGGTGCAGAGAAAAGTCTAACCGATAAAGAGCTCAAACGAGTCTATCGTCGATTGTTGGCTCAGCATCACCCGGATAAATTAGTTGCTAAAGGCTTGCCAGAAGAGATGATGAAAATAGCCAAAGAAAAAACCCAAGAAATTATTGGCGCTTATGAGTTGATTGAAAAGCAGCGTGGCATGCGCTAGCGCTAATTAAGGTGTAATCAATTCAGACTGTGTTGTTTTAATACACCCTGTAAGTCTCTGCTCATAACTACAGCAATACTTTTGCTTGGCGTGTCGTTAATTGCCATTACCAGCTTAACCGCCTTATCATGCCAATCTTTTCCTATATTCGAACAGCGAAATGAATCATGGCGTGTGTGATTACCCGTCATTGCTGACAGATGCCCTGTTGGACCAAGAACGTTCCTTTCTATATTACATTCTGAGTTGCAGACTTTACAGAGTTTATGGTCAGCCGTATTTGGCAAGGTGAAGAAAACATCATAGCCTTTATAGGCGATGGTGCTTTTATTGATAACTACAGATTTATTAGGTGTTTCTTTTTGATGGTGGTATGTCATACCTTCCTCCTTTTTGAGTGCTTTTAGGACAACCCTAGGGCGCACAATACAGATCAACCGCCCAGTTCGTGAGGTGAACTATTCCTTTGTTATTATTGATAGTATACGACTGTTGCTTGATAAGCACAAACTGTTTATAAAATTTAGCCTGTCCATTTTATTTTTTGAGCTTCAAATTTAGAGCTTAAAGCCAGCGCCCGCTTTTGGCAAAGAAAACCCAAAACGTACCCAATGCATCATCAATATAGACAACAAAGAACACAACGCCATACCAATGGCCAGCGGGAAGATATTGGCGCTCAGGCTCATTCCTATTAAGCCCCCAATGGGAATAGATATTAAAGTGGAGCCAGCACCAACAAATGAGGCACCGATACCAGCCGCCTTACCTAATGGCTCCATGGCGAGTGCATTAAGGTTACCGAATTGGAAGCCGATACCAGAAAATATAACGAACAAAAATGCCATGGTATGCATTAATGGTGGGATTCCATCATAAGATTGAGCATAGAAAAACAAACCCAGAGAGCCAAAAAATACCAAAACGTTTGTCACCTGAACCAAGCGAAACATCCCCCACTTGACCACCAATTTAGCATTAATTAAAGAAGAAACAAGGTTGGGCAATACCAGGGCGCCAAAGTAAATAGGGAACGCCTCACCAACTTCATAAATCCCCTGAAACAACCATTGACTTGAACTTAAATAACCCAAAAAACCACCAAAAACAAAACCGCTGACTATTGTATAACCACACGATATTCGATTGGTTAGAATGCTGACAAAAGAGTGCCACAACGACTTCATTTGTATTGAATTTCGATTCTCTACTAAAAGAGTTTCGTCAAGTCTAAGGCGCACCCACAGACACAAGATAATCGCAATAACAATGTACATCACAAAAATCACCTGCCAAGGGCCCAGCCAAAGCATTACCTGACCCAACATTGGGGCCAGGATCGGGACAACCATAAAGATTGTTGCCACAAAAGACATAATTCGAGCCATAGAGCGACCGCTGTAACAATCTCGCACTAATGCGGATACCATTATTCTGGGGCCTGAAACCCCAATGCCCTGAATAAAACGCCCCAATAACGCCATCTCTAAAGATTGTGCGCTAATCGTTATCACACAGCCCAAGATAAATAAAACAATCCCTGCATATATACTTGGCAAACGCCCAAAACGATCCGACAGAGGTCCAAAAACAATCTGGCCTAAGACAAAACCCACAAATAAAACGGTGATGATTAATTGTATCTCACTACTAGAAGTGCCGAAATCATTGGCCATGAACCCCAAGGCGGGAAGAACAGCGTCAATTGAAAGAGCCGTGGTAGCCATTAAGGCGGCCAAGAGAAAAATAAACTCAACCCTACCGATACGCAAAGATGCCAACATATAATGTGTTAAAGAACAATTAGACTGTGCATCATACCTGAACAGCCTTAGTGTTTTTTTCTACAGGGGATATTGTACAAAAAATAAGATTG
>JBBWVS010000089.1:0-4008 GCA_050256335.1 Gammaproteobacteria bacterium
CCAGAATCCCAGGCACCATCACTATTAGCATCCGTCCAATCCAGTATGCCATCAGAGTCAGCGTCTAAATATACTTGGGCTTTTTCTAATGTGCCTTCTGAAATCACAAGACTAATCGTACTTAATACCTCAGCCACGGTAGTAGTAGAAGAAGAGAAACCCGAGAAACCCGCAAAGGCTGCAACACCCGCTAAAGCCATTCCGGATAAATCAAGGCTAAAATCAACTTTAGAAGAGTCGGCATCACTAGCGATTTCTGTTGCGCTGACAAACATAGGCAAGCTGCTTGAATAAGCAGATGCATCAAAACCGTCAATACTGACGGTATCGCCAACCATCGCCGTTGCATCGGCAAACGAAACAATAGCAGCAAGCGACTGATTGATTCCCGAGCCACTAATTACAAAAGAAATTTCAGAATCAGTGAGACCCTCGGCTGGAATGAATTGGAAAATACCATTACCAAGATTGATCAACTGGCCCAACGCTCCATCAGATAAAGTTAGAACAACCTGATTTATATCCGTAATCTCAACACCGGCTGCCTCGGCTATTTTGGCCACATCCAAAAGATAACCCTTAATCTCAACTTTTTCTGGCGTTGATTGTGTCTCTGCAAGCACTTGACCAGAGAATGCCGATAATGCAAAGGCGGCTATTAAATATTCAATTTGCTGCTTAGATAGATTCTTCTTTTTTAAGTCATTGGGTAGTAATTTTGATATAGTATTCATCGTCCTCATGGTTAGTTCCCCGAGTATTGTTGAAAATAATTAAATCTCATTATACGATAGAGTTTAATAAAATGTGTCAAAAAAAACTAGCTATTTTTATCGCTCGCCTCATTTTCAAGATCGCTGACCTCATTTTCAAGATCGCTGATCTCATTTTTAAGGTCGATTGTAGCCTGCTTGCGCGCAAGTGTCGCTTTGTCTAGTTGAAAGCGAATTTCTGCAGCCTCTTTATCGAGTCTTTGAACAAAAATAATAATATTTTTAGCTTTGTCGGATAATTCATCTAAATCGTACTCAGTGCCATCGATATTTACTTTTGGGCTTTCTTTCTTATCTGCCATTATTATTCCTTCATAAAATTCAATTTAATAGATATGCGTGTTTTATCGCTTACTAAAGTCTATATTGATCTTTCATCATTGATTATAAACCTAAACAATATCAGTTGTTGTATAAGAACTATCAAACTGACCACTCATATCCACATCACCATTGGCAACAATGGTCCATGTCGGCACATCGCCCGTTGTATTGGCATCAATTTCTGTGACTCTCACACCACTGCTGTCTAGTAGATCGAAAGTGTCTATGGATTCCAAATCAACAATGTGTCTCAAAATGTCAATAGCATCCGAGATGTTGATGTTGCCATCGTTGTCTATATCTGCTGCATTATAAGCAGCACTTTCTGTGCTCAATGTCTCAAGGCCTACAATATGCCTCAGTACATCAATGGCGTCGGAGATGTTTATGTCAAAGTCGTAGGCATCTTCATTTAGTTTCACCGCATCAAAAGCAATATGCTGATGAAACCAAACCCCATCACTGTTATCAACACTCTGTCCAATCTGAATATTACCCTCCACAATCGCTGCCGAAACGCCTAAGTCAATGTCATCTTTAAGATAACTGATGGTTGCATTGTCAATCAAATAATCCTGATTCAATTGCAACATTGCATAAACCGCATTCGTTTCAATCTGCAGTTGTTCAGCTATTACTGTGGTGTTGGTAAAAATAAGGGTCTCAACACTGGAGAGCGTATCCATACCTTCCGTAGATGAGGTGATTCTGATATTACTCGAAATTGTTGACAAACCAATCGAGTAATTGCTCGATTCACCATAAAATTGCGCACTATCATCACCCTCTCCACCAACTATATAGTCATCACCTTGACCACCAAAAATTAAGTCGTCACCGCGTTTTCCGTTCAGTGAGTCATCACCATCGCCACCCCATAAAGTATTGCTGAGAGAGTTGCCAATAATCGTGTCATCAAAGATGCCGCCAATGGCGTTTTCAATCTCTGTAGAAAAGTTAATTGTGAGCTGGTTTACACTCGTAATAAGGTCTGATTTTTCACCAACAAAGCTCCAATCCCCTTCTGTTAGATAAATTGTAGCTTCACTCTGCGCACTGGAGGCATCAATAACATCAGTACCCTGGCCATCGTACACAAACACACCCTGAGAGCCATCAAAAAGGTAAGTGCTGTCTCCATCATTTGCGTCAGCTGCCACACCATAAATATAGTGCAGTGCAGCAATATCTAACGGTGCGAAATTGGCAGAATACTCGGCTTCACCATCGGTATAACTCATTTCAGTCCATTTACTGTTTTCCTCTTTGGCATCTTCTAAATAAGGCCCTTCACCCGTCTGACCAAGCGCACCAGCTTCGCTAAATGGGTGCTTAAGCCCCAGTGCATGGCCTAACTCATGCACAATCACATTTAAATCCCAATTAGGCTCAGTGATTGAAGGCTGGCTGGAATCGCTATCAATAAAAATATCTGAGGACAAATAAGTAGTACCATCCTTCATCTCTTCAGGTTCATAAGAGTAGCCTGATGAGTCATCTTGAGTGTTGACAGACATAGTAATTGTATTCACTTGTAAGGGGTCATCTGTAGAGACGAATAAAATGTCGATAATCTTTTCTAAAGCTGCAGTCACATATTCAAAAGCCTCTTTCATAAAGTCATTGGCAGCACCCCAGTTAATTAAATCATCCGCCCCATAATAATCCAATGGTGAAACTGGATACATATAAAAGAATTGTTTCTCTGTTGTCTCGATATGGTATCGAGTCGCACTGAGCGAATCATATGTCAATGCATCAATCCAGTATGGCAAGGGCTTTGCGTCTTCAATGTAACTAATTTCTGTAATGGTTGACGGGGGCTTGAAAAAATCTGTCGATACAACCACATTGTTATCACCCGAATCATCCGAGATGTAATCCCATTGATCGGTGACCAGATATGTGTCGTCACCCGCACCACCGTAAAGCCAATCATTGCCAGAGCCGCCACTTAAAGTGTCATTGCCTTCGCCACCCCAAATGTCATCATTGCCTTCGCCTCCAAAAATTGTGTCTTCGCCTTCGCCGCCCAAAATTTCATCATCACCCGCTTGACCGTCAAGATAATCATTGCCAGAGACGCCTCCCCAAATGTAATCATTGCCATTTCCTCCCCAAATGTCATCATCGTTTTCGCCTCCCCAAATTTCATCATTGCCTTCGCCACCATTAAAAATTTTAATGCCACTGAAGTTATATTCTTTTATAGAATCATCTCCATCACCCCCATAGACGGAATCAATGCCGGTTGTTGTAAGGCTTACCGAGACATCATCAAACTGCAACCACTCAACACCATACAAACTAACCGCCTGGTCAGTGGTGTTATTAGTTAATATAGAAACATAACTGTCCGATTGACTGTACGTGTAATCTGCATAATTCCCAGAAAAAACAGCAGTGTCAGTTCCAGTACCGGCTAACACAGAAGTCGTGGTCGAGTTAACGACTAAAGAATCGTTTCCATAATTACCTGTTAGCGTTGACATGGTTTTGACTATTGAATATTCACCAAAAAACTGATTTATTGTAACTCAAAATCAGTAATAATAGGCTATCAATCTTTAGTGAAAACCTTAATATAACCAACAAATAAGGGAGTGTTAATGATTAAAGGTTTAGCTCATTTTCTGTTATTAAATGGCTTTATATTACGTAGGATGCCTCTAAGAATAGCAACCTCCTCCTTTTCAGGGTAACTGCGACCAAACAATCGTCTTAGACGCCTCATTAACAACGGTCTCGGCCTCTTCTCTTCAAAGTAATTAATATGTTCAAGCACTTGCTCCAAGTGTTTGTAAAAACTCTCTAATTCATTAAAGCTTGCCAAAGCATTCGAGCTGTATTCAAAACTGGTATTCATACTACTAACAAAATACTGATACGCAAAAACCTGAATAGCAGATGC
>JBBWVS010000090.1:0-2769 GCA_050256335.1 Gammaproteobacteria bacterium
GCCCCTCACGAAGCACGGCAAAGACTTTGACAGCTTCCTGGGACTTCTCACTCTCAACGCCGACACAGCCGCATTCCAATATGGCGGGATGCTCTGCAACCACAGCCTCCACTTCATTCGGATAGACATTAAAACCAGAGATAATAATCATGTCTTTTTTACGATCCACAATAAAGACATGGTCAGTTTCATCAATGGTAGCTATGTCGCCCGTATAAAACCAGCCGCTTTCATCGACACCAGAGTCTTCAGTGTTCCAGTAGCCTTGCATCACCTGAGGCCCACGAACACATAATTCTCCAGCCTCACCAATCGGTAACGCCTGACCACTATCACCTCTAACCTCCACTTCAGTAAAAAGCGCGACCTTTCCAATACTGCCAGTGAAAGCCGGGGAGTCATATTCCATCGCAGTCACCAGAGGGGATGTTTCAGTTAAACCATAAGCCTGTAACAGAACAGTGCCAGTGACGTCTTTCCACCTTTCTGCAGTCGAAGGCAAAGTTGCCATGCCACCTGACAGCGCACTAGTGAAGCGACTGAAATCTAATTGTCGAAAATCCTCGTTATTAAGTAGGGCTTCAAACAGGGTGTTAACGCCAGACATAACATGAAACTCATGTTTTTTCAAAGTCCCCACAAAAGTTTTTAAGTCTCTAGGGTTTGTGATTAATACATTTTTTGCGCCATGATAAAACAAGGCGAATGTATGCGCTGTTAAAGCGAAAATATGATACAAAGGCAGTGGGCAAATCACGACTACCTGATCATCCTTTGAAGGCTTGGACTTGAACCACTTAGGATTGAAAATATGGTACGCCTGAGCAGCGTTAGCCATTAGATTTCTATGGGTAAGTATGGCCCCCTTGGAAACGCCCGTTGTGCCCCCGGTGTATTGTAAGAATGCCATATGCTCAATAGGCAAATCAATATCGGTAAAAACTTCTTTAGTGCCGCCTTGCATAACCTTGGCAAAGGCAAGCGTACTGCTTAAGCTAAATTTTGGCACAAGCTTTTTAATTTTTCTTACGACAAGATTAATAATTTTTCCCTTAAAACCAAGCAGGTCGCCCACAGTAGTTAGAACAACCTTTTCCACACTTGCCAAACTTGCACTTGCAACAACTGCACCTGCACCTTCCCAACACAGAAGTATACGAGCCTCTGAATCTTTTAATACGTGCTCTAATTCGCGCTTGGTATAAAGGGGATTAATATTTACAACAGTCATTCCCGCTTTCAGGGCGCCATAAACAATGACAGGGTAGGCCATCATATTTGGCATCATCACTGCCACTTTATCGCCGACATTGGCATGTTGAGTAAACCATGAAGCAAGATGATTCACGCGCTCAGCAAGTTGCCCAAAACTCATTTCAACATCAAAACTCTCAAAAGCAATTAGGTCTTTGTGACGACTACAAGCCGTGTTAAAGAAATCAGCTAAATTGCTATTATTTTGAAATATCTCTGTCTCTTCAATACTCTGTGGCATCTCTTTACTCATACATCCCCTCTGATTGTGTTAAATTATGACCCTTCTTTAAGTTTATTTTCAAACATTGTTTTATAGTGATTGTACACCTCTCCATCCTCTCGATAAGCGTAACAAGAGTCGACAAATTTTTCTTTAATATAAGTTAGGTTTTCAAGAGTGATATTGCTCTCCTCCAAAGAATCATTGTGATGTATCGTTTGAAATGAGACTGTAGCAGCATAAGCCAACATATCTGCAATATGGCGACAACCTTTAGCACCACCCAATATTTTGACAACCTGTTTATTAAAACCTGGCTTAACAAACACGCCTTTTAATTTATGACAATTATCAACGGCTGCAGGACAAATACTGTAAGGAGATTCATTAATCACTGCTTCTATATCAACAATTTCGTTTTTACTTGTCATTGTTAGTCGAATAGCCATATCGTGCAAAGCTTCACCGGCAGCAATATAACCCCTGTCTTGGTTATTAAACGAATAAGTTTTTTTGTCTGTCAATATTACTTCAATATCCCAAAGACCGTCTTCTCTTTTATAGCCGTTACCGATCAGTCTTCTTCTGTGCCTAAGATCTCTTTTAGCGGGTTTACTTAACATCCATTTCTCCAAAAAAAATAAACAAGCCTACACTTTCTTAAAAATTGCGGCAGCACCCATGCCTGTACCAATGCACATAGAAATCATGCCATATTCAACATCATTTCTTTGCATAGCAGAAACCAAAGTTGCCGTTCTAATGGCGCCCGTTGCGCCTAGTGGGTGACCCAAGGCAATAGCGCCACCTTGTGGGTTAACTTT
The DNA here is from genome assembly GCA_050256335.1 of Gammaproteobacteria bacterium. GTDB lineage: Bacteria > Pseudomonadota > Gammaproteobacteria > PS1 > Pseudothioglobaceae > Pseudothioglobus. Next base: position 2,302 of record JBBWVS010000090.1, read on the forward strand.
ATCTTTGTCAAGGCCAAGCTCGTTAATGACAGCTAACGCCTGAGCGGCAAAAGCTTCATTCAATTCAATCCAGCCAATATCTTCAATTGACAATCCAGCCTTCGCTAATGCCTTAGGAATAGCTTCAACTGGACCAATACCCATGATTTCAGCAGGAACGCCAGCAACAGCGTAAGCAACAAACTCAGCCTTCGGTGTTAAATTGTATTTCTTAACAGCGGCTTCACTGGCAATCAGCACCGCGCCAGCACCATCTGACATTTGCGAACTTGTCGCTGCAGTGACTGAGCCCTCTTGAGCAAAAACTGTTCTTAGTTTGCCCAATGCCTCAATACTACTGCCATCTCTAGGACCTTCGTCTTGTGAGACAACATTTGTCTTTACGCTGTATTCTTTGGTTTCTAATGAGTAGACAGATTCCGTCGTTGTAATCGGCGCAATTTCATCGGCAAATAAGCCCTCTTTATT
>JBBWVS010000091.1:0-5750 GCA_050256335.1 Gammaproteobacteria bacterium
CAAAAAAGCGGGCTGATTGGTGCTGAAAAATCACTCAATATGATGAATTTGGCTTACGCTCAAGTTGCTGCAAATTATCAAAAAGCTGTTGTTGAGTATCGCTCCGCAATTGATCAACTACTATAGACATGCTCCGCTACAAACTCTACCCAGAAAAGCCTTTTGCACATATTTTTCGCTTACAGTTAGAGATTCAAAAACCACAAGATTCCCCTCAAATACTCTCGCTTGCTAATTGGATACCCGGCAGTTACCTTGTACGCAATTTTGCCAAACATGTTGTTTCTTTGTCCGCATCAAGTAATGGCAAAAGTGTCAAAGTAAAAAAGTTAGATAAAAATCATTGGAAGTGTGAGCCGTGCAGCGGAGTTTTGCTGATTGAATATGAAATTTACGCCTTTGACTTGTCGGTTAGGAGTGCCTACCTCAGCGATGAAAGAGCTTTTTTTAATGGCACTAGCGTTTTCTTAAAAGCGCATGGCTTTGAAAATGAATCGTGTGAAATAGAAATTTATCAACCGCCAAAATCTCAAACCAAGGGCCACTGGAAAATAGCCACGACGCTTGAACAACTGAGCGAATCCAAAACACATTCAACTTTTTTGGCCCCTGATTATTATCGTCTTATTGACCACCCAGTGGAAATGGCGGGTTACCAAGCGTTTGATTTTTCAGTTTCTGGCATTTCGCACCAAATGGTATTAACCGGTGAGCACAATACTGATATTAGCCGACTAACCGGCGATTTAGAGCTTATCTGTCAGCATCATATTGATTTTTTTGGTGCCATTCCTTTTGAGCGCTATCTATTTCTCACGCTGGTGATGACCAAAGGTTTTGGCGGACTGGAACACGCCGACTCCACCAGTTTGATTTGCTCAAGAGAGGACTTACAAGATTCAAACGTCATTGAACCCACTTCAAATTACACACGTTTTATATCACTTTGCTGTCATGAGTATTTTCATGCTTGGTGGGTGAAAAAACTAAGACCTTCGGTTTTCTTAAAGCCAGATCTAAATCAAGAAGCTTATACTGAGCAGCTCTGGATTTTTGAGGGCTTCACTTCGTATTACGATGAGCTGGCTTTGCTGAGAGTTAAGATATTATCAGCCGATTCGTACCTGAATTTATTTGCCAAAACGGTAACTAGAGTTTGTGGTGGTAGCGGACGTTTAAAACAGTCTATTGCTGAATCAAGTTTTGACGCTTGGACAAAGTTTTATCAGCAAGATGAAAACGCACCAAATTCGATTGTTAGTTACTACGCTAAGGGTGCATTACTCGCCTTTGTGCTTGACGTGGAAATACGCAAAACAACGAAAGACACAGTCACACTTGACGATGTGTTGCGCTTCGCGTACAACCATTATTCTGACTCCGGTCTTAAGGATGATGATATAGCGAATATTGTAAAAAAACTCACCCAGCAATCGTTTGAGAGTTTTTTTGAAAAATATCTTTATGGTGTGGACGAGTTGCCACTACAACAAGCTTTTAGTTATGTTGGTGTTGATTGTCAATTTGATATTAATGCAAAAGACTTGATTGCTTTTGGCTTAAGAGTGACCAATGACAACGGCTCATCCAAGATAACCCAGGTTCTGGATGATAGTTGCGCACAGGCTGCTGGTCTGTTTGTTGGTGACGTGATAATTGCTATTGATGATGTTAAAGTGGTGCACGAAAATCTTGTTTTGCTCATTAACAAATCAGCTTCAGGTGCAGAACTTAAGTTCACAATTACACGAGATCAATTAATGAAAGAGGTGCGTGTGAAGCTGTCGTTTAACGGCGAGAGTCATTGCACCTTGAGTCTGATGAGCGAGCTTGATCCTATAACCAAAAAACGTCAAGAGCAATGGTTTTATGGGGCGTTGAAATGATTAGGATCTTTTTATTTTTTTGTTCAATACTATCACTTAGACTTAATCATTTTCTAGGTACGTCGATTGGGCGAGCGTTGTATCGCTTTAATTCTGATGCTAAGCGGGTGACGATTCAAAATATAGCGCTTTGCTTTCCAGAATTGTCTCAACTAGAGCGCGATGTTTTGGTTAAAAAATCACTGATTGAGATGGGAAAGGGCCTCTCGGAATCGGGATTGGTATGGAATAAGAGTTTTCACGATAACGCAAAATACATTCGTCGTTTTATTGGCAAAGAACACCTTGATGGCGCGGAAAAAACAATCTTGCTAACGCCTCATATGGGGTGCTGGGAGATAACAGGGCGAGTAATTGCATGCGATAGGGCGCTGACTTTTCTCTATAAACCCCTGAGTAAATCAGGACAAGACGCTTATTTATTCAAGCGTAGAAATCAAGGCAATCTAACCATGGCAAGTGCTGATAAATCCGGCGTTCTCAAGCTGCAACGGGCTATGGCAAAAGGTCAGTTGATTGGCATTTTACCAGATCAAGATCCGGGAGAGGAGGGAGGCATCATGGCACCGTTTTTCAATCAAAGCGTTAATACCATGACCTTGCTGGCAAAATTGGCCAAAAAGAACAACGCCAAGGTAGTGATGTTGTGGGCTAAACGCTTAGACAAAGGTCGGGGTTTTGATCTGATTGCTGAGCCAATTGACATTCTTTCGGACGCAAAAGATACTTTTGCACAAGTGTGCAAAATGAACAGTGCTATTGAGGCACTTGTTCGCCAATGCCCCGAACAATACCTATGGAGCTATCGTCGATTTAAATCGAGTCATTGCTACGACGAATAAACACACATTTTGTATACCAACAAAGGCTTGCGTATTGGCTCGCTTCAAAGTCAATATGGTATAATTTTGCAACCCGATTATCAAATTCTATAATATTTTTATAAAGGTCTATACATGAGAATGATTGAAGACATTCGTAGCGTTTTTAAGCGCGATCCAGCCGCTCGTAATATTTTTGAGATTATTACCTGCTACTCGGGTGTGCAAGCCATTATTTTTTATCGCTTTACTCATATGCTTTGGGGTTGGAAGCTTTATTGGTTAGCGCGATTTATTTCGACATTTGCGCGTTGGGTGACAGGTGTTGAGATTCACCCAGGCGCTGTTATTGGCCGACGTTTTTTTATTGACCATGGCATGGGTGTCGTCATTGGTGAAACCGCAGAAATCGGTGACGATTGTATGATGTACCACGGCGTAACTCTGGGCGGTACAGTTTGGGACAAAATAAAGCGCCACCCCACTTTAAAGGATGGCGTGGTCATTGGTGCTGGTGCTAAAATATTAGGCCCAATTACACTGGGTAATAATGTTCGTGTTGGTTCGAATTCGGTCGTAGTTAAGTCAATTGATGACAATTGCACTGTGGTTGGTATTCCGGGACGTGTGCTCGAGCAGAGAGTGGGCGACAGTGATAAATTTGATTTTTATGCAGTGAGCACCAGTGGCAATGAGAGCGATCCAACGGTCAAAGCAGTGAAGTCAATTATTGAGCATTTAGCGGATATTGATAAGCAGCTGGATAAGGTCTCAAATGCTTTTTCTGTTTCAGAAGAGCAGAAAAAAAATGATGATACTTCAGACAGTGAAAAAAGTTAAATAATGAGTGAATTTAATACTTGACTATTTTACTAGGTCAATTGTATAATATAGGCAACTTATTTCCACTGGAGATGCAATGCAACTGACGACAAAAGGCCGATATGCTGTGACTGCAATGCTTGATCTTGCGTCCAATGATACTGGCAAGCCTGTGACGCTTGATATTATCTCTCAGAGACAAAATATCTCGCTTTCATACCTAGAACAACTTTTTGCCAAATTACGTAAGGCATCCCTGGTAAAAAGCGTTCGTGGTCCTGGTGGTGGGTACCTTTTAAGCCCTCCTGCCCAAGATGTGACGTTAACCCAAATTATTGAAGCAGTCGATGAAAATATTGATCTTCGTCGTTGCCATGGACTGAAAAATTGCTTAAGAGGAAGAGAATGCGTATCGCACCATCTTTGGTGTGAGGTGAGTGACCAGATTAGAAGCTTTTTGAGTGAAAAGAACTTGCAACAGGTGATGGATGATTACAACACCCATAAAAATTTAATAAATAAGGAAATTTAGAAATGTCAACTCCAACTTATATGGATTATTCAGCGACGACGCCAGTGGATGGTCGTGTTGCTCAAAAAATGGCTGAATGCTTAACAATGGAGGGCAATTTTGGCAACGCTGCCTCACGTTCGCATTACTTCGGTTGGCAAGCGGAAAAGGCTATTGATACCGCAAGGGATCAAGTGGCGAGCTTGGTGGGTGCCGACCCTAGAGAAATTGTTTGGACTTCAGGTGCAACCGAGTCGGATAACCTAGCAATTAAAGGTATTGCGCATTTTTATCATAAACGTGGTAAGCACATCATTACCCTTAAAACAGAACACAAAGCGGTGCTTGACACTTGCCGTCAATTAGAGCGTGAAGGCTTTGATGTGACTTACCTTGATCCAATGGCCAATGGCTTGTTGGATATCGAAGTCTTTAAGGCAGCACTTCGTGAAGACACGATTTTGGTCTCTATCATGCACGTTAATAACGAAATTGGTGTGATTCAAGATCTTCGCTCGATTGGTGATATTTGCAGAGCAAATAAAACATTTTTCCATGTGGATGCAGCACAGTCTGCAGGTAAAGTGGCTATTGATTTAGAGTCGCTTCCTGTGGATTTGATGAGTTTTTCTGCACATAAAATCTATGGCCCTAAGGGTATGGGAGCTTTGTATGTTAGACGTAAGCCACGTGTGCGCATAGAAGCACAAATGCACGGCGGCGGTCATGAGCGCGGCATGCGTTCTGGCACGTTGGCAACGCATCAAATTGTGGGCATGGGTGAGGCTTTTGCCATTGCTGAAGCCGAAATGAAAGAAGAAAACCAAAAAATTGAGAAATTGCGTGACCGCCTACTGGCAGGATTTACTGATATGGAAGAAGTGGTGATTAATGGCGATATGGAAAGCCGCATCCCTGGCAACTTAAACATCAGTTTTAACTATGTCGAAGGCGAGTCTTTAATGATGGCTATTTCTGATATTGCGGTGTCTTCGGGTTCGGCCTGTACTTCGGCTAGCTTGGAGCCGTCTTACGTGCTTCGTGCACTGGGCTTGAGTGACGAGTTGGCGCACAGCTCTATTCGCTTCACTATTGGTCGTTATACGACCGAAGAGGACGTAGACAAGGCTATCGTGCTTGTGAGAGAAAAAGTGCAAAAATTAAGAGATTTGTCGCCTTTATGGGATATGTTTAAAGACGGTATTGATTTAAGTACTGTTGAGTGGGCTGCCCACTAAAGGCACCTATATTTGTGATATTAATGTGCACCTTAACGGTGTAGAATGGAATTTAAGCGTTTAACAGGAGTAATTTATGGCGTATGGAAAAAAAGTATTGGATCATTATGAAAACCCTAGAAATGTAGGTGTTTTGGATAAAGATGCCAAAAATGTAGGTACTGGTATGGTTGGTGCACCGGCGTGTGGCGATGTAATGCGCTTGCAGATTCAGGTTGATGCCAACGGTGTTATTGAAGATGCTAAGTTCAAAACTTACGGTTGTGGCTCTGCTATTGCATCCTCTTCTCTGTTAACAGAGTGGGTAAAAGGTAAGACATTGGACGAAGCGGCACAAATCAAAAATACTGAAATTGTTGAAGAGTTAGAGCTTCCTCCGGTGAAAATTCATTGCTCAGTATTGGCTGAAGATGCAATTAAAGCGGCGATTAACGATCTAAAACAAAAAGCTGGATAATTATGGCAATTACCC